>NZ_CAXQGS010000046.1:0-59569 GCF_964223445.1 Cytobacillus sp. | reverse complement strand
TTCAGACGTGTGCTCTTCCGATCTCTTGGTAGAAGCTTGAGCCCATTAATCCCCCTAGGATTGGACCCGCTACCGGTATCCATGCATACCCCCAGTTCGATTTCCCTTTTCCTGCAATGGGAAGAAGAAAATGAGCAATGCGCGGTCCCAGGTCTCGAGCTGGATTAATCGCATAGCCAGTTGTCCCTCCGAGCGACATTCCGATTACAACAATCAGAAGGCCTACAGCAATCGGATTTAAGCCTTCTGTAAATTGATTTGCTCCAATAAACATCAATCCCAGTACAAGAATAAACGTCCCAATTATTTCACTCAATAAATTTGAAAATGTATGGGAAATTGCAGGACTTGTTGAGAAAACAGCAAGCTTTGCACCCTGGTCTTCTGTTTCTTTCCAGTGAGGCAGATAGTGAAGGAATACAATAACCCCTCCCAAAAAACCTCCCAGGACTTGAGCCAGAATATAGCCAGGCACGTCTGCCCAAGGGAAATCCCCGCTAAGCGCAAATCCGATCGTTACAGCAGGATTCAAGTGTGCCCCGCTAATCGATCCTACAGCAAAAACCCCCATCGTTACAGCAAGTCCCCAGGCAATTGTGATAACAATCCATCCTCCATTAAAAGAGAAGGTCTTTTTTAAATTCGCCCCTGCAACAACGCCTCCTCCAAAAATAATCAAGATCATCGTTCCAATTATTTCTCCCATATAAGCAGACATCTGAAAAATCCCCTTTCCCATTTGGATGTTCGGAAACAAAAAAGGAGATTCACGACAGATTAAGCCTTCAAAGGCAAAACTGTGTGAATCTCCTAATCTCCGACACATAAATTAACTTGTTAAACCGAGTATACAAGTCTATGAAAACGTTGTCAAACGTTTCTTGAACATTTTTATGAAAACCTTTCCCATATTTCTATTTTTGATGTTGTAATGGCAGCTGCTCCTGCATCAAGCGCATTCTTCACTTCTTCTTCTGAGCGGATGAGTCCTCCAGCAAATATGGGGGTATTCAAACGTTCATTCACTTCTTTTATCATCCATGGCATGGCACCCGGCAACACTTCTATGTAGTCCGGCCTGGTTTTCTCGATTAATTTATAACTTTTTTCAAGTGCGTGCGAATCGATGAGGAAAATCCTCTGGACTGCGATCACTCCTTTTTGCTTTGCTTTCAGGATGACGCTGGATTTCGTAGAAATTAGCCCGTAAGGCTTAAATTCCTGGCAAATATATTCTGCGGCATAGTCATCGCTTTTCAAGCCATGAATCAGATCAACATGATAAATCATTTTTTTGCTATGTGCTTTTGCCATCTGCGAAACATTCTTCAGCTGCGAAATGTGCATATCGAGAAATACACCAATTTCATAGGGACTATCCAGGAACTTTTCAAATTCTTTCATGTTAGAAGATGCCGGCAAAATTTTTTGATTCATTCTTTCCACTCCTGTTTCTGTTATTTCCCTATGTTATAAAGAATGTGAGCATTTCTCAATACCCATTATACATTTTTGCGGTACTCATAATAGCGGAATCCAATTATCATTATTGTCAGCCAGGCACCTCCGGCTGCAAAACCGGCAATAACATCACTAGGAAAGTGTACGCCTAAATAGATGCGGCTTAATCCAATCATGATGATAAAGCAGCCAAGCATCAGTGTCCATGCAGTCTTCCATCGTTTTCTTTTTGCCAAATGGATGATCATATAGGCCAGCGAGCCATAAAAAATAAAAGATCCCATTGAATGTCCGCTCGGAAAACTGAACCCCTGCTCCTCGATCAGAGGTCTGATATCCGGTCGTTCTCTTTTGAAAATCCATTTCAGCAGCAAGTTAAAAAGTGCTCCAAGACCAGATGAAAGAACCATGAACCATGCAAGTGAAGTCTTTTTAAACAAAAACAAAAGTACAGCTGCCAAAAGTACAGAAAAAGCCAGCAATTTTACCGACCCTAAAAAAGTAATCACACTCATATATTCTGTGAGCCGGGGAGAAATAAATGCCTGTACATACTGA
Source organism: Cytobacillus sp. (assembly GCF_964223445.1). Taxonomy (NCBI): domain Bacteria; kingdom Bacillati; phylum Bacillota; class Bacilli; order Caryophanales; family Bacillaceae; genus Cytobacillus; species Cytobacillus sp. The sequence goes on along the minus strand of NZ_CAXQGS010000046.1, from coordinate 57,550 downwards.
ATGACAGCTTCATCAAATCGAATTAGCTCATTTTCCTTCAATTCGTCCACTATTTCAATAAAAAGCAGCAAAAACCCCCCAAAAATCGCAGCTGCCAACGCTAAGTAGATGATATTTTTAAATGTTATATTCTTCCTGTTCATTTATCCAAATCCTTTTTATTTATAGGATTACCACTAACTTTGGTAAACGGAACATTTTTTGAGATTTTCTTTAAAAATGAATAGTTTATCATTAAAAAACCGAGTTTGCACCAGCAAATTCGGTTTTTTCTATTAAGCCTGCTTTTTTGCTTTTGTTTTTGCAGGAGCACGTTTCTTTTTAGCTGCCGGTTTTTTCTTTGTTTCTGTTTCAGCAGGCTTAGTTTTATCAATGGATGCCTGCAGGGCAGCCATAAGGTCGGTTACATTGGCTGCAGGTTCTTTTTCAACAGGTGTGACTATATCTTTGCCAGTACGTTTTGCTTCGATTAGCTCCAAAAGAGCTGTCCGGTAGTCATCATTATATTTCTCGGGCTTAAATTCAGTGGTTAATTGATCAATCAGCATGATGGCAGTATCGATTTCCTTATCAGTCACTTTGTCTTCTGCAGGTACATTTGGCACATCCGCAGCCTTTCGTACTTCATCGGGGTAATGAATCGTCTCCATCACAAGAGTGTTTTCATATACCCGGACCACAGCCAGCTGTTCTTTGGATCGAATAATGATTTTGGCCAAACCTACCTTTTCTGACGTCTCAAGAGCTTTTCTTAAAAGGGAATAGGCTTTCCCTCCTCCGTCCCCTGGAGACATATAATAAGTACGGTTATAATAAATCGGATCAATCTCCTGTATTTTTACAAAGTCCATAATCTCGACAGCTTTATCCTCATTTTCCTGTTTAAGCTTTTCTAAATCCTCATCCTCTAAAACCACAAACTTTCCTTTTGTGTATTCATAAGCTTTTACAATATCCTCATTTTTAATTTCTACTTCACAAACAGGACATGTCTTCTCATATTTAATTGGCGAATGACATTCTTTATGAAGGTTCCGCAGTTTTATATCCTTATCTTCTGTAGCCGAGTGCAGCTTAATTGGAATATTCACCAGCCCAAAACTGATGCTCCCTTTCCACATTGTATGCATAGTCAAACTCCCATTCCTATTAGATGTAGTAATCATAATTTGTGTATTAACTAAATCGGAGATACGCTAAAACATTTGGAAACTGAGTAGTTTTAGCGGCAATGGCCAAAACTAATATGACGATTGCAGAAGGGAGGCCAAATTGAATGAGACCTATGCTGCCTACACTAACTTTCGATGTTCCGGAAGAGAAGGAGTGGCTCTTTGAAGCAAAGTATGATGGTTTTAGAGCAATCCTGCACCTGGACAAAGAACCCAGACTGACAAGCAGAAACGATAAGCCCTTATTACATCTTTTCCCGGAAATTAAGGCATATTTGGAGCAAAACAAAGATAAATTCGAACCATACCTTCCACTAACATTAGATGGAGAATTAGTCTTTCTGGAGAATGCCTATAAAGCTCATTTTGGGTCCATCCAGGTGAGGGGCAGAATGAGGTCTGAAAAGAAAATTCAAGAGAAAGCAAAAACTGCCCCATGCCGTCTTCTCATTTTTGACATTTTGATGGTAAAAGGTAAAAAAATGACTGATAATGTATACGCTTCAAGAAAAGCGGAATTGGAAGCATTGTTTAAAGATTGTAATATGCCTTTAAAACCTGATGAGAAGGATCCGAGGCTGATACAATTAATCCCTCCATACCGCAGCTTTAATGAACTTTGGGAAAAAATTGTCCTGCATGATGGAGAAGGAATCGTGGCAAAGCAACTGAAGAATAAATGGGAAGAAGGAAAGAGATCATCTTTATGGCTAAAATTCAAGAATTGGAAATACGTTTCCTGCTTTATCACTGCATATGAAAAATCAAATGGCTACTTTTATGCTGGTGTGTACCAGGGGGATGCTGTCATTGCAATCGGACAGTTTCTTTTTGGGTTGAAGCCCGATGAAAAACAAGCCTTGTTCCAAATAATCAAAGATAATAAAACAGATGAAAACAGCCAATTTATTTATGTAGAACCAGCCATATGTGTGGAAGTTAAGTATCTGGAGATTTATGAGGATCAAATGCGCGAACCGCACTTTCACCAGTTTCGCTTCGATTTGAAGCCTGATGCCTGCACTTATGATAAATTTATACAACAGCAGAAAAACCTGCCTCCCGAAATAGAAATCACCCATCCAGATAAGCCATTATGGGAAACACCAGCTATTCAAAAGGTTGATTATATTCACTTTTTAAGAGAGATTGCTCCATATATGCTGCCATTTTTAAAAAACAGGCTTTTAACTGTAATCCGCTATCCGCATGGGATCTTTGCTGAACCATTCTATCAGAAAAATTGTCCGGATTACGCACCGGATTTTGTGGAAACCGAAATGTCAGAAGGCATTAACTATATTGTCTGCAATAATCTTCAAACGCTGCTCTGGCTTGGCAACCAGCTTGCATTTGAATATCATATCCCATTTAAGACTATTTACAGCAAGGGACCAAGCGAAATAGTGTTTGATTTAGATCCTCCTTCGAGGGACGCTTTTCATCTTGCCATTAAAGCTGCTCTATTGATTAAAGAGGTGCTTGATCAGCTGAAGTTAATCAGCTTTGTTAAAACATCCGGCAATAAGGGTCTGCAAATCTATATCCCGCTGCAGGAAAATACGTATAGTTTTGATGATACCCGGCTGTTTACCGAATTTATTGCCCAGTATCTAATTTCCAAAGACCCCGATTCTTTTACAACAGAAAGATTAAAGAAAAATCGGGGAGGCAGGCTTTATGTGGATTATATCCAGCATGCAGAAGGCAAGACAATCATCGCTCCTTATTCAGCAAGAGGAAATAAGGCAGCGACTGTTGCTTCTCCTCTGTTTTGGGATGAAGTCAACGAGAAATTAACAATGGAGCGGTTTCAGATAATCAACCTTATAAAAAGGGTAAACAGCGATGGAGATCCATTCAGTTCTTATTTTCAGACAAAGGAAATTCAGCCCTTTTCTCCGGTGCTCGATTTTTTAAAACAGCAAAACAAAAAAGGATAAGGCCAGTGCCTTATCCTACATCCATTCTTTAAGTATTGCTTGGGCATATTCCTGAAGTTTGGCATACTGCTTAATTTCTTCAGTATATTCCTCTTTCTGGGACAGGGTGAACTCCGCTGGTTTTTCCAAATTGATTTCCGCTTCACAGCGGTAAACATAGCTGGCATTCCCAATTAAATCAATGGACTGTCTGCCATTCTTCTCATGAACTACACAGCGAACTTTTCCGCCATTATTGTATACCTCAACAGGCTCTTCGATATTATTAAGCCCATTCATGCAAGTGACAAGTGTTGAAGCGGACATGGCAGTACCGCAGGCATTGGTAAATCCTACTCCCCGCTCAAATGTCCTTACATAAATATGCCCTTTTTTTAGTGGCTTTACAAAGCTGACATTTACTCCATCAGGAAAGAAATCATTCGGCCCGTTCAAATATTCGCTGATCTTTTTTTGCAGGTCAGATGTAATATGCTCTTTCTCCACAATGGAAACAAAATGGGGATTAGGGACTGCTAAGGCCGTAAAAGCTAATTCCTCTGAAATCCCGCTGACTTTTTCATTAATTAAAGTTTCTTTATCGAGAACCAAAGGAAGATCCTTCAAATCGAATGAAACAGGTGATATTTCAACAAGATAAGTTGGAATATCCTCAAAGATGTCCTCTTGCTTTTTCACCTGCAAATCCGCTTTCATGGTTTCAATGATAGCTTCTTTTAGACCAAGAAGTTCACATACATAACGGGCAACGCATCTTAATCCATTTCCGCACATGGAGGCTTCTGATCCATCCGGATTAAAAACACGCATCCTGGCATCTGCTTTTTCGCTTTTTAACACGAAAAGAATTCCATCTGCTCCAAGTTCAGTGGTGCGGTCACATATTGCTTTGGCAAGCTCAGCACGATTCTCTTCTGTAAAATTATACGTATGGGAAATTTCGTCTATTATAAAGAAATCATTTCCTGATCCATGACATTTCAGCAGTTCAATGTTCATAGTAATACCTCCAAACCATTTGTAGCTCAACTTATAAATAAGAGTGCCATAAAAGTATGTATTATTCAATAATTGTTTTCTTTATTATATTATTAACTTATTAGAAAACTGATAAGTTCCGGCATTTAGGGAAGTGAACGATATTAATACTGATCTTTATACATTTAAATTTTTCATACAGCGGATCGAAGAGTTTGGAAGCGTTATTAATGAAAAAAACGCCTTTGTAGAAACAACGGCATTTTTTAATAAAACAATTGTATATGAAGGGATTATCCGGGTGCGTTTTAATGACTATGGAATTTACCCCTTCCCCGAGGACCTTTCCCAGGCAGACATTCCGTTGTCTGTTAAAAGGAAAATGGCCGCAGAATTGAAAAGATATATTAAGCCGCAGAAAAGATATCTGTAATAGCACCGAGGCTAATATATTAGATCGGCTGTTTGCTGGTATGTTTTTCAGGATTCATAAGCTGACTGGACCAGGCTAACGATTCTGAATAGATCTTAAAAATGGTTTTTTCATCAACATTCAGTTTCTCACACATTTCGCCGATCCTGCTCCATTGTGCTTTCTCTACCGCAAAAGCAAGATCGAGTATCTCTTTCAGCTTATTAGTTTTCCCTCGGAGTGCTTCACAAATATCATCCTGCAAAGGAAGTTCATCGAGAATTTGACTCATCGGGATATTCAGCAATGAATCCATTAATGAAAACATCCCTGTTATAAAATAACTGGCCGAAACACCTTTTCCGGTCCTGAGCCTCCCAATTTCCTCGCACATTTTGGCACGAGTCATTGACAATCTGATTGTCTCTTCAGCCAATTGGGAGTTTTGAATAATATTTTCCCTCACCGCCAATACATAGATCCACTTTTCAAGTTCTATCAATCCCAGCAGAACTATGGCCTGGCGGATTGAATTTATCTTTTGCTTTGGACGGTAAGCCGGGGAGTTTATTAGTTTCAGCAATTTATACGACAGTGATATGTCTCGTTCGATTAATTCAGTTATGCGGTCAAGACTTGGCTCCTCATTTGACAGGTTTTGAATCATCTCATAATATGATTGAAAATAGGACGGGACATCATGTGTAGACATAATGACAGGCTTCGCAAAAAAATAACCCTGAAAATAATCGTAACCCCTTCTTTTCGCTTCTTCGTAGCACTCTCTTGTCTCAACCTTTTCAGCAACTGTTTTAATTTTGAGCTGATTAACAAGCACTTCAATTCTTTCCCGCATATCTTTTGGTGTATTAAGAAAGTCCACCTTTATGATATCAGCGTATTTCAGCAATTGTCTTGCAAACGGATTGGTTTCATTGAATACATAATCATCAAGTGCTATCTGATAACCTAGTTCCTTCAAATCTTTGCAAATATTGACCAGTTCTGCACTAGGCTCAACAGTTTCAAGGATTTCGACAACGATTTCCCGAGGCCTAAAATATGCAGGGAGCTTGAGCTTCAGCAATTTTTCCGTAAAATTAATAAAACATGGCTTTCCTTCAGAAAGACGGTCAATCCCTATATTTAAAAAACTATTAATAATAACCTCAGCTGTGGCCTGATCTTCATCTATTTCTGGGAAGGCATTCACCTGATTATTCCTATACAGAAGCTCATAAGCAAACACTTCTTCTTTAGAATTGAAAATCGGCTGCCTTGCTACAAACACTTCCATTGACATACCTCCGAAAACGCCATATCACTATAGACCTATAGTAGCTCAATTCATTTATTGAGTATGTCGAAACTTGTTGAATAAATAGAAATTTTTATATTTTTATACAAAATTCCCCATTTTCCTTTGTTCAGTAAAAAAGAAAAAGGATGCCCCAATAGGCATCCTACTATCTATATTAACTAATGACATGAAAAACAAAGTTGAATAAAAATAAAGCAGCTATGACATACAATGCAAATGAAACTTCCCTTGCTTTGCCAATCGAGATCTTTAAGATTGGATAAAGAATAAATCCAATGGCAATGCCGTCCGCAATACTATACGTGAACGGGATCATCGCAATGATAAAGATAGCTGGAAAGCTTTCGCTCATATCCTTTAAGTCAAGGTTGCGGATGTTTTGAAGCATCAGTCCGCCAATAATGATAAGAATAGGTGCAATTGCACTGTTGGGAATCAATTTAATAACAGGAATAAAGAATGCTGATAGCATAAACAGCAATCCAGTTGTAACTGCTGTCAATCCTGTACGTCCGCCGGCAGCCATACTCGCTGCACTTTCAACCGTTGCTACAGTCGGGCTTGTCCCAAAAATACCTGACAATAATGCAGAAACTGAAGTTGCCTGAAAAGCACGCTTAAACTGTTCCGGCCTATTTATAAATCCAACATGACCGTGAACTAATCCGATATTTTCAAATACAAGAACCATTGTTAATGAAAAAATGGCAATCCAAAAAGTGATGGAAAGCAAGTTATCAAATGACATCGCTCCAAAAACTTCCATATAATCGGAAAGAGCGAACGGCTTTTCATCGGTATTTTGCACATTAATTGGACCAAAAGCCCATGCTATCAATGTTCCTGCTGCAACAGTAATCAAAAAGTTGCCAGGCACATTGCGCATGAATAAAATGATGGCAAGCAAGAACGTTAAGATGGTCGCAAGCACTTGCGGGTCTCCAAGTTCACCCATAGCAATAATGGAGTTTGTCCCTTTTTCAACGATTCCGCCTTTTTCAAGTCCGATCAGCATCAAGAAAAGTCCGAGCCCCACTGTTATTGCTTCTTTAAGTGAGTGTGGAATCGATTCGCTCAATGTCTTTGCGAATCGCGAAAAAGCCACGAATACAAAGATCAGACCAGATATAAAGACAACAGCTAATGCTTCCTGCCAGGATAAGCCCATGGATTGGACCATTGTATAGGAAAATAAAGCGTTAATTCCCATTCCAGGCACAAGGAGAATCGGTACATTTGCCCAAAACCCCATAATCAAACAGCCGGCAACCGATGTTATAATGGTTGCAAAAATGGCTGCTTCCAGCGGAATTCCTGCTTCAGAGAGAATTAGAGAGTTAACTGCGATAATATAAACAATCGTAAAAAAGCCGATTGCCCCAGCCATAACCTCCCTTTTTACAGTTGTTCCATTTGAATCAAGCTGAAAAAGCTGGTTAAACCACTTATTCATATATACTACCTATCTATTCAATTAGCCCTCTCCCTACCCGCTCTCCCCGTATATATCCCTCAGTTAAGAGTGATCAGTTAAAAGAACGGGTGAGCCACAAGCTGTATTTTATCAAAAAAAAACCTTTCTGCCAATAGAAAGGTCAGACGTCTGCTCATATTTTTCTAAAAAAAAAATCAGCGGATATTTCCCCGCTGATTTTTGATAGATATAGCAACAGGGCAAGACTGTTGCACTTGTAAGCATACACTTATTTTTTTCACGCTGTAAAAATGCGGAACCTTATTCACCGTCAGTTAATTGTCTATACAGATTGCCCATTTCAATAGCTCCAACAGCCGCTTCCCATCCTTTGTTTCCGGCTTTGGTGCCTGCACGCTCAATTGCCTGTTCAATCGTGTCAGTTGTAAGAACACCGAAGATTACAGGGACACCGCTCTGCAATGCAGTCGCTGAGACCCCTTTAGCCACTTCGCCGCTCACAAAATCAAAATGCGGTGTTGCTCCGCGGATCACTGTGCCAAGGGTGATGACTGCATCATATTTTCCGGATTGGGATAGCTTTTTAGCTGCCAGCGGGATTTCGAAAGCTCCAGGAACCCAAACAACAGTCACATCTTCTTCGCTTACTCCGTGGCGCTTAAGTGCATCTTCCGCTCCGCTTAAAAGCTTGCCTGTAATGAATTCATTAAAACGCGACACTACAATTGCCATTTTTAATCCTGTTCCTACTAAATGTCCTTCGATTACCTTTTTCATCTCTAATCGCTCCCTTAAAATTGTAATAAATGCCCAAGTTTTGTTTTCTTTGTTTTTAAGTAAATCTCATTTTCAGATTTGGCAGGCATTTGAAGAGGAACCCGTTCGGATACCTCCAGCCCATAGCCTCCCAGTCCAGCTATTTTGCGGGGATTATTGGTTAGCAGGCGCATTTTTTTTACCCCGAGATCTCTAAGGATTTGTGCACCTACCCCATAGTCGCGAAGATCGTCCTTAAATCCGAGCTTATGATTTGCTTCAACGGTATCGTAGCCCTCTTCCTGCAGCTTATAGGCTTTCAATTTATTGATCAGGCCGATGCCGCGCCCTTCCTGTCTCATATATAAAAGGATTCCCCGGCCTTCCTCTTCAATCTGCGATAATGCTGCTTCAAGCTGCGGCCCGCAGTCACAGCGGTTAGACCCGAATACATCCCCGGTCAAACACTCCGAATGAACACGAAGCAATACGGGTTCGTGTTCATCGATTTCTCCCTTTACAAGAGCAACATGGTCTTTTCCATCGATTGTGTTTGTATAACCTACCGCTCTAAAATCTCCAAATTCTGTTGGAAGCTGTATCTCCACTTCCCTTTTTACAATGGAGTCATGCTTCAATCGATACTCTATCAATTGCTGAATAGTAATCATTTTTAAGTTAAACTTTTCAGCCACTTTTTCCAGGTCATCCACTCGAGCCATGGTTCCATCATCTTTCATAATTTCACAGATAATCCCGGCTGGTGCTGCACCGGCAAGACGTGCCAGATCGACCGCAGCCTCTGTATGGCCTGCACGCCTTAGGACTCCTCCTTTTTTGGCCACCAGCGGAAAAACATGTCCCGGCCGGGAAAAGTCTGCAGGTTTAGCGTCTTCCTCAAGCATTTCTTTAATAGTGAATGCACGCTCAAATGCGCTGATCCCTGTAGTGGTTTTCACATGGTCAATACTGATTGTGAAAGCTGTTCCATGACTGTCAGTGTTTACTTCTGCCATTGGATTCAGTTCCAGCTTTTCAGCCAGCTCCTCAGTGATAGGTGTACAAATCAGACCTCTGCCTTCTTTAGCCATAAAGTTGATCGTATCGGGTTTCGCATATTCCGCAATTGCCAGAAAATCCCCTTCATTTTCCCTATCTTCATCATCACAGACAATGATGACTTTTCCTGCTTTTAAATCTTCTAATGCCTCATTTATTTCACTGAACATGGTTTATTGACCCTCCTTTTGCTAATTATAAGAAGCCGTTCTCCTTAAGGAATCGCTCTGAAATTGCTTCTTTAGGCGATGTGCTTTCCTGCTGCCTGTTCATGAAGGAATACAGATATTTGGCAAGCATGTCAAACTCAAGGTTAACGATGTCTCCCGCTGCTTTGAAGCCGAGTACCGTTTCACTTGCTGTGTGCGGAATGATCGAGACAGTAACGGTATTGTCTCCATTGCCGAAAACTGTCAGGGAAATCCCATCCACAGCGATTGATCCTTTCATGATAAGCAAATGGCTTAATGCACTCGGTACAGATATCTGTATATAAATGGCATTTTCACTCGCTGTTTTTTTTAAGATTTGACCTGTTCCATCAACATGCCCTGTCACAAAATGCCCGCCAAATCGGCCATTTGCCGACATCGCCCTCTCCAGATTGACTTTTGTTCGCTCTTTAATGGCAGAAAGCGAAGTGCTTTTAAATGTTTCAGGCATGACATCTGCTGAAAATTCATTTCTCGCATATTCTGTAACCGTAAGGCATACGCCATTTACAGAAATGCTGTCTCCCAGTTGAACATCTGATAAAACTTTGGAGGCCTGAATCGTCAGTTTCATGGCCTTGCCTTGCTGAACTACTTTTTTTACTGTTCCCAATTCCTCAATAATCCCAGTAAACATTATTCCTTGGCCTCCCTCAGCGGTTTTGCGGTAATTCTAAGGTCGCCGCCAATCCTTTCAATTTCTGTGAATTCCAGTACAGGGGCATCTTTTACATAGTCGGCACCGTCTCCGCCAATAAATGGAATCGCCTCGCTGCCTCCAATAATTTTAGGAGCCATATAAAGGATTATCTGCTGAAAGAAACCGCTTTTTATTAATGAAGCATGAACCTCTGATCCGCCTTCAACAAATAAAGTCATGATATTTCTTTCACCTAAATTTTTTAAAACTTCTTTAATCGGCACCTCATTAGCAGGAAAAGAAAAAATTTCAGCACCATACTTCTTTATCTCTTCTGCCTTTGACCGATCTATTTCTCTGCCGGTAAAGATTATGGTCTTTACAGACTGATCTCGAATGACTTTTGCGTCAGCCGGAATTCTGAGATTTGTATCTAATATAACTCGAATGGGATTTTTTCCGCCTTGGGGCAGCCTGGCGGTTAAAAGAGGATTATCGTGAATGATCGTATTTATACCTGTAAGTATCGCGTCATGTTCATGCCGTAGCCGATGTACATCCTGCCTGGATTCTGGAGAGGTAATCCATTTGCTGTCACCGGTTTTTGCAGCTGTTTTCCCATCAAACGATGAGGCTGCTTTAATGGTTACATATGGTGTCTTTGTTTTTATAAAATGAAAAAATGGTTCATTTAGGGCATCTGCTTCCTCCCTCAATATGCCGGTCACTACTTCAATCCCGGCATCCTGCATCCTTTCAATTCCTTTGCCGGAAACAAGAGGATTTGGATCCTCAGAAGCAATAAAAACCCTATTAATTCCTGAATTAATGATTAAGTCTGCGCATGGCGGAGTCCTTCCAAAATGGCTGCATGGCTCAAGAGTGACATAAATATCAGCGCCTTTAGCCTTATCGCCAGCTGCAGCAATCGCATGGACTTCAGCATGGGGAGTTCCTGCTTTCAGGTGAGCACCCATCCCCAGAATTTCACCATTTTTTACAACAACCGCACCCACCTGCGGGTTAGGGCTGGTTTGGCCTTTCGCGGCCGCTGCCAGACTGATGGCTAACTTCATATATTCCTGATGGTTCAAATTATCTGAATCCTCCTTCCCTTACTATTTCTCCAAATTAAGTATGAAACGGCAAAACCCCGTACACCAGCTAGGTGAAACGGGGCAAAATCACATGACGAAATAAGCGTTTAAAAAAAATTTTTTTGAACGCAGCACTATAATCATTCCTTCTCCCATCCAGACTTTCACTGTCGGCTTTGGAGTTTCACCAAATCCACCGTTTTCATAAGAAAAGCCGATGGCGCCTGGAGCTAGACACTTATCTAGCTTCAGAATTAATGCAAACTTATCTTTTTGAAAAGCGCATGCACCTTGCATCTCTACTTATAAAACCGGGTCACGGACTAAGAGGGCGTACCCTCATCACCGCCGGTTGGGAATTTCACCCTGCCCCGAAGGAAATCCTATTCTATTATAAGAATCTTACCATGAATAGTAGGAATATACAAAGAGAATTGTTTGTGAAAGAATTGAAACTTTTGCTTTAAACTGCCGTATAGTAATTATTGAAGAAGGAGAGGACTTTAAAATATGATTGAACCAAGAGAACATTTAATAAATGAATTAAGAAAATGTGAAGAATGGGAAAAAGACCAAGGTGATTTATGGTTTTGGGAGAAGCTGGGCAGACTCCCTTTTAAGCTTATTGATAGATTCACACCCGAGTTCATACAAAAAAAGGTTGGAGTGATTCTTGATGAGCTTGGCACATATATTCAATCAGGAGGAAGATATTTAAGCTCAGCTTCAGCGTTAAAGAATTATTATCCCGAACAAAATATTCATACACTGCAGGATGTAGTTGCCCTTCCCATATCAAAGATGGATGAAGCCGCCGAAAAGCTAAGCTCAAACCGAAAAAGAACCGCTGCATTGCAAGGTGCGAGTACTGGGGTCGGAGGGATTTTCACCCTGACCATTGATATCCCGCTTCTCCTTGGCATTCAACTAAAAACACTGCAGGATATCGCGATTTGCTATGGCTTTGATCCAGCTGATAAAAATGAAAGGATGTTCATCGTAAAAATTCTGCAATTTGTTTCCAGTGACATTGTAGGAAAAAAAGCCATTCTGCAGCAGCTATCCATGTTTGGATCTATAGAAGAAGGACCAAAAAGGGAAGTCGTTTCCGAGCTTCAGGGATGGAGAGAAGTTGTGTTTTCTTACAGGGACCAAATTGGCTGGAAAAAACTTTTCCAAATGATCCCGATAGCCGGACTGCTGTTTGGAGCTTTCATTAATCGCTCAGCCGTAAATGATATTGCAGAAGCAGGCATTATGCTATATCGAAAAAGAGTAATCGTTAATCGGCTGCACCAGAATATGATTAAAGAAATAAAACCGGAGAGCTAACAATGGCTCTCCGGTTTTATTTATGGAAGCTTTTTGATCTCCTTCTCCATATACTCTTCATTTAAAGCTCCCAAAACTTTTTCTCTAATAACACCATCTGAATCAATAAAATAGCTTGTAGGATAGGCCATTATATTATAGTCAGAACCTGCCTCGCCTTTTACATCCATAGGAATTGTAAAGGTCAGCCCCAGCTCTTTTACGAATTTATCTGCATCACCGCTATTCTTTTCTGTGTTTGTGAGATTGACAGCAAGAATAGTGAAATTTTCATCTTTATACTTGTTATACAGCTTCTCCATATGCGGCATTTCCGCACGGCAAGGAGGACACCAGCTTGCCCAGAAATTTAAAAGCACTGCTTTGCCCCTATAGTCGGAGAGTTTTACTGGGTTTCCTTCCATATCTGTCAGTTCAAATTCAGGAGCAAGATTTCCTTTCTCCAGACCAACAGGCAATTCTTCAGGATCTTCCATTTTATCGTATTTCTGCATTTGTCCGGCTTGCTCTACTACCCCTTTGTCCTTGAGAATGGTTTTGTCGACAATAAACAGCAAAAGGACAATAACTGCGGCTGCGAGTAGAAACTTTTTCATTCCAACACCTCTAAACTGATATCCCAATACTTTAACTGAACTTATCATACTATATGGGGAATATAGAATCTATAAATGTGCATACGGTTTTAGTGATTGCGGTAAAGAAAAAGCGTCGCAAAAATGGCATAAATTCTAAGCTTTTCTTTTGCTGTCAGACCCTCTTCAAAAGAAAGTACAGGTGTATTGGGGTCCCTAAACTGCTCCCCCCACTCAAGCAGCATCCATCCTTTGCGAAGGCGTGCAATTCTTTTTGATGTCTCATCAAGAATTTGAAAATCCGTATGGAAAAAGGTTTTAGCAATGGAATATCGGTCACAGCCATTCTTATATACCAGTTTGAATCCATCTTTTTTATTAATGATTGTTTCTTTGCAGGAATCTTTCGCAAACGAAATATCTATGCCTTTTCTATCAATTAAGATTGATGCCTCCAGATTTGCGCTATGATCATAGATTCCCAGCCTTCTTGGAAAAAGCCGATCCAAAAAATAAGGCAAGAACCATCGAAACTTCCACATTTTCATATCCCTGATTTCACCAACCTGCCTTCCTTCCGGGTCAAAAAGCACCATTCTAAGGGAAGGTGCCGGCATAAAAACGATCATCAAATTTGACTGGCTTAACAATGAGAGACGGGCTTGTCTGCTTTTCTTGAACTTTCTCTCCACTATCTCGGCCGCCCTTTGCTTATTCAGCAAGTGAATTTGATAGCACAAAAAACTATATAAGATGAAAGGGATTAGAAAAAGGATTAAATAAGTCCTTGGAAATTTTTCTATAAAAACCAATAGAATGAAAAATGGAGGTACAAGTGCGGCAAGGCTTGCATTTATTGAGATGTCAGCTGTTTTCAGGTAATATTGCTGGATATTCATCAGTATGTCTCCCCCGCTATATTTATTTCTCTATAGTCTATTAATTACTTTCTATAAAAATGAATTTTGGCAGGATTTTATGAAGTTTACATAACGATGCATCTGCAGATAGTCTGTTTGAGTTTTTCCTTAACATCTTTATTCACTGATTATCCTTCAAATAAAAAAGCTGACGGACACTTTCCGCCAGCTTTTTTGATGGAATTACTTTAAAGCATTAACTGCATTAATTAGCCCATGGCCAGATTGTTCGTCGTATCCAGGCTTGAAGATATCCTCTGATGAAGATTGAATGATCTGCTTTACTTGTGCAGGAGAGATTTGGTCTTTCCCATGTTTTGCAATGATAACACCAGCCAGTGCAGCAACTTTCGGAGCGGCCATAGAAGTCCCGCCTTTATACCCATACCCGCCGCCAGGGATTGTTGCTAATGCCAAATAAGTATTGTCTCTGCCAGCTCCAGTATTTGGATCATAGTTTGGTCCCAAGTCTCCGCCAGGTGCCATAACATCAATTTTGCCGACACCGTAATTGGAATAGAAAGCAAGATTCTTTAAAGCTCCTCCCGCAGATACACGAATCATCAATTGACTGCTGGGGCTTCTGTGAGTTGCACCGTTATCAGAACCTGACAGCTGTCCCGGACTCTTTAAATCAACAGCGTTATTTCCTGCAGAACCAACTACAGTAACACCTTTTTGAATCGCATATTTAATGGCTCTGTTAAACATCTGCACGTCCGCTACAGTTTCCTTGGTTGTATACTCGGGATTCTGGAACCAGTCATAGCCGCCAAGAGACATGTTGACAACATCCACATTGTCATCCGCAGCTGTTATTAAAGCTTCTGCGATATGGGAAGTCGCTGCACCGCCTTCCGGGCCGAATACACGGTATGCTGCTACCTTTAAATCAGGTCCTACACCCATTGTTCTTCCTTTCGCTGCAATTGATCCTGCAACGTGGGTTCCATGGCTGTTTTCATCCATTGGATCTGGGTGACCAGGAACAAAGGATTTACCATATGCGTAATTTTCTTTTAAATCTGGATGATTATAGTCAATACCTGTGTCGATTACACCAACAACGATATCTTTACCGTCAGCTGTCTTTCCAGTTCCTCCAGGAAGATTCCATGACGAACCATTATTTGTTACTTGTTTGATATCCCATTGAAGACTGTGATATAGATCAGCATTATCTAATGGAAGATCTGCATTTACTGCAGGAGCTTCGGGATAAATTACATTTTCAGCGCCAGCAGACAATACCAAGGAAGACTTCCGAATTTCATTAAGAAAATTAGGATTTGCTGATGAAACCTCAACAGCTCCTAATTTATCAAGCTTATTCTCTACTTGTCCTCCAGATTTTCTCACTAATTCTGTATAGCCTGCAGGAAGCTTTGCTTCATCTTTGAAAACAACTAAATAACTCTTTTCAGCCGTTTGGGCTTGTCCAATGCTGACAGAACCCGCAAAAACAGCTGAGGCACATAATGCCAAACTTAATGTACCCGTTACGATGCCCTTCTTGATATTCATTTTTTATTGAGACCCCCTTATATTTTCTAATTTTCATTATATTCTAAATAAAAGTCTCGACAATCTTTGTATTCCGACATACTTCTTCGTCACTTTTCAGGAAACAATACTTAGAACCCATTTGTCTTTTTACATTTTAAGTCTGCCTGGGTCTATTTACTTGATTCCCAATCAAAAACTTTGTTTGTTCATCTTCAGCCCTGTCGAAAAGACAAGACTATTTCCTTAAGAAAAAACCGCATCTTATTAGATGCGGCTTGGCTAAAATTGATTGATTCTATCAAAGGATGTTCTTGCATCCTCATATCCTTGCAGATATAACTTTTCCAGTTTTTGAGGATTCCGCTCCATCCGTCCCACTGTTAATGGCTCCTGCGGCTGGATGACAAGAACTGTCCCATTCTTCTCTTCCTGTTCAACATAGCGGAGGGTATCGTTATAGGTCCGGCAGCGTTCCGCCAGTGCTTTCTGCAGCCCGGTATAATGCGGATATTTCCTTTTGACCATAAAAGTAAATTTAGATGGCTTTTTGGAATATCCCCTGTTTCTTGTTAAAATCACTATATTTTTTTTGAATCCATCTTCCTGGGCTTTCTTGATTGGTATAGGGTCGCTGATTCCGCCATCAAGGAGGACCCGGCTATTAAAATCCACCTCCGGGGCAATAAAAGGCAAGGAACTTGAGGCTTTTAAAACCTTAAGCATATCTTTGCCATAATCTTTTTTACTGAAATACACCGGTTTGCCGGTATGGCAATCTGTTGTTCCAATGACAAATTCAGACTCATTTTTATAAAACTCATCATAGTGATATGGGACAAGTTTATTAGGTATTTCATCAAAAATAAAATCCATCCCGAATAATTGACGGGATTTAAAGTAATTCCGCCATGAGATATATCGGGGATCTGTGACATAATCCACATTCACAATTCTGTTCCTGCCCTTTTGCTTGGACAAGTAAGAAGCTGCATTGCAAGCCCCTGCAGAAACTCCAATTACATAAGGAAAGCAGAGGTCCTGTTCAAGAAAATACTCGAGAACTCCCGCTGTGTATACTCCCCGCATTCCTCCGCCTTCAAGCACCAGACCCGCTTCACTGATCACCGTTCATCTTCCTTTCACTCTTTTAAAGCTATACTACCAAAATATCAACCTTCCATATACAAATCTGCCCAAAAGGGAAGAACATGCCATGAAGTCAGGCAAGTTCCCTTCTTTTAAAGATAGCAATTGATGCCAGCATGGAAATAACAATAGTTATAACAGAAACAATAATACTCGGCAATAATTCATCCGGGAAATTACGGCCCAAAATGAAAGCATTCGTATAAGCAGATAGAAGGGCCGGACTCCACTCCAGCAGATGAGGAAGCGAACTGCTCAAGAGGCTTAATATGACTATGACGCCAATACTGATAAATCCAATAGTACCAGGCGATTTAATAAACGTATTGAACAGTATGACTATAGTTATAATAAGTGTAAGCCAGATACCATAAACAAAGAAGGATTGGAGAAAATCCGAAAAAGGAATAAATTCAAACAATACGCCTACATAGTACCAGGAGAGGAAGTAACCTAATAAATAAGAGAACCATATGAGAATCATAGAACCAGCCCACTTTGAAGTTACAAACCGAGCGTATGAAACAGGCTTCACCAGTATAATCCCCGCCACACCGCTTTTCCTTTCCCCAGCAATAGTCCCCATTGTAATTAATACAATAATAAGCACACCAAACGTATTGAACTGGCTAAGACTTGCAGCGAGTGCTTCACCTGCAGATGGAACTGGAAGCTCGATGACTGCTCCTTCCGGCAGCCCGCCAAGAGAATCAATAATCTGAGGCATATAATATAATGTCAGCGGCTCCTTTACAGCTATCATAATAAAAGTAAGCGGAACCCATATCCATTTGAAATTTCTGGACATTTCAAGCATTTCTTTTTTAAATAAACTCATCCATTGATTCATTTTTGCACCACTTTCATGAATAAATCCTCCAGCCTCGTTCTGCTGATTTCAAACTTAACCAGCGGCAAGTTCCGTTTCATAATCTCAGTTAAAAATAGTTTTCTGGCATATTCTATATCCTCTACCAAAAAGCTCGCATACTCTCCATCCAATTTCATTGAAGAAACAGGCTGAAGCAGAGCTAATTCTTCTGCATATTGCACTGTATTTTCTTTAAAAGCCAAGTCAATCTTTGCCTGCTGATGTTTAGTTCGCAGGCCTGCCAACGTCCCTGATTCAACTAGTTCACCATTATGGAGAAATAATATTTCATCACAAATCTCTTCTGCATCATTTAGTATATGAGTTGAAAATAGGATAGCTGATTCTTTTTTCAGCTTATCCATCAGCTCCAGCACTTCTCTGCGTCCAAATGGGTCGAGAGCAGAAACCGGTTCATCAAGCATGACGAGCTTCGGACGATGGATTACAGCCTGTGCAATACCAAGCCGCTGCTTCATGCCTCCTGAATATTTTCCAATCCGCCGATTCTTAGCTTCAGCTATACCGGTAAGTTCAAGAAGCTCTTTTGCTCTGTCTTTGGCTTCTGATTTAGGAAGACCGGCAAGCTGGCCGGCATATTCGAGAAACTCGATGCCTGTCATCCATTCATAAAAAACGGGAAATTGAGGAAGATAGCCTATTAATCTTCGGAAATCCGCTTTTTCTGCCCCTTCAAACACGATCGAACCGGAATCCGGCTTCACCAGCCCGGCAAGCATTTTTAATGTAGTTGTTTTTCCTGCCCCGTTTGCTCCCAGAAGGGCAATACATTTTCTTTCAGATAATTGGAAGTCCAGACCTTTTATTACTTCCTGGTCCTGGAATTTCTTTTTTAGGTTTATTATGCTTACAACTGGCATTATCAGGCTCTCCTTCCGAAAATAAAGTAAATAATTGGCCCCATCAGGTTTATAAATAAAATGATGAGAGCCCATACCCATTTTGGCCCATTTGCTTTTTCTATTTTTACCAGATCAATAATGGCAACGGCCATTAATATAAGCTGAATGATAACTATAGGTGCAAGAATTGCCCAATTAATACTTTCTAAAAACTCCATTATGCTGTCCTCCCTTATTTGTTATGTCATTCATATGACGTGCAAGTTCCTAAAACGTTCACTGGGAATTCAATAGTTTTTAAACAAAAAACACCCCAATAATGGAGTGCATCAGAGTTTAATAGAATAAAGAAGGGGTTAATCTTTTTCTTTTTCATAAACAGACATCATATTGCGGATTTCGTTTGTTACTTGATCAATGAGCGAGGACGGCGAGAGTACCTTCGCCTGGTTACCCCAGTTGAGGAGCCATTTGACAAGACCCTCACTCACAATGGCTTTTGCTGTTAAAACGAAATGATTTTCATCAAGCTTTCTTATGTCTGCATCCCTCCCGAATTTATCAATTATCACGTTGATCAGATCGTTATGGAACCGGATTTTTATCCACTCTTCAGAGCCGGCATACATATGAAAGGTTGAGCTCACATACCTGGATACATCAAAAGGTTCATATGCGAACTGTTCTTCCGTTATATTTACATTGCGCAGACGGTCAATCCGATAATGGCGGATTTCTTCATTAGCAAAGTAATAGGCTATTAAATAATAAAAATCATTTACCCAGGTGAGCGCCAGCGGCTTGACCCTGTATTGCCCTCCATTGTGGCTTAAAGCAAATTCCTTGTTAAGATTATATCTTCCATATTGAAATGTGACGATTCTCCGCTCGGAAATGGCTTCATGCAAATCATTGATAGCCAGCCGAACCAGTTTGCTCTCACTTTTCACAGAGGAATCGATCATAATTTCATTATGCAGCTTTTTGGCATGATGAATGCTTGTCAGCTTTTTAATTTTCCGGATCAGCTGTTTCGTCTCATCTTTCGTGATAAAGCGTGCAGAAGCAACAGCATCAATCAGCATACGCAATTCATAAAGCTCGAATAGACGGTATTGATGGCTGTAGAACTTAGGCATCCCCTCTTTTTCCTGGTTGATGGTAATATCAAATTTTGCTTCAATCAGGTGCTCAATATCATCCCTCAGTGAGTTTTTGTTGAATTTCACATCCGGTCCATATTCCTTTTTAAAGCATTCAGTTATATCGTCCAGTGTATATTCATTTTCTTCATCAGTCTGCTCTCTTAGAATCTCCATAAGCTTGAGCATCCTTTGTTTGTTATCAAGTCTATTCATTACTTCCCCCCGTGTACTGTATAACTAAAAGCTCTGCAGAATTAATTATCCATTAAAAAAAGCCCAGTGGCAACGGCCCTGGACTCTGTTAAATTACTTTAAAATCCTGAAAACTAAAGGTATTCTGTACTCCTTGCCCTCATACGCTTTGACTGCAGCTACTATCGTAAAAATAAAAGCAAGGATTCCCACGATCCAAATAGTTATCATCCCAATTAAGATGATCATAAGCACGACGCTGATGGCACTGTAAATCGTATAGGAAATTAAAAAATTCAGATATTCCTTGCCATGATAATCTACAAACTCAGAGTCATTCTTTTTTAAAAGCCAAATGATCAGCGGTCCGAAAAAAGCTGTAAAAAAGCTGGTTACATAGATAGCTGCAGCTAAAAGCCTTTCATCATTGGAAGGCATTTTATAATCATTCATTCTGTTTCCTCCTAATAATCCTCAATATATTTTATGATTTCTTCTATATTATTTACGTTATTCATTTTAAAAGGTTTCATGTATTTATTAATTTTTGCGCCCTTCCCCAAAATAATTAAAACCTTAATTTCAAGTTCTTGAATGGGACAACTTGAATACAAATGTTAAAGACAGGCATTGCGCCATGACTTTGCCAAATTCTCATACCTGCTTAGGAAGGTGATATATAGATGATGTCAAAGCTGGAGGCATTCATTCTGGGGATCATCCAGGGACTTACCGAGTTCCTTCCTATATCCAGTACAGGACATTTATATCTGGGGAGACATCTATTTGGGCTAGATGAAGCTGGCCTCTTCCTTGATACAATGCTGCATATAGGAACTTTACTGGCAGTCCTTGTCGTTTACAAAAATGAATTGCTTCAAATTGTAAAGAAGCCATTCGGCAAGCTTTCGATGCTTCTGATAGTCGGGACGATTCCAGCCGTAATCGTCGGGCTCCTGCTGAGTGACATGTTCGATTCAATTTCAAAATCAGGTATTACAATCGGCTGGGAGTTTCTATTTACCGGGTTCATAATCTGGATTGCTGATGGTGTTAAGAAAGGCGCAAAAAAGATGGACCGCATCACTTATGGGGATGCCCTGTTTATCGGCACCTTTCAGGCAGCTGCCATCTTTCCGGCAGTCTCCAGATCCGGATTAACCATTGCAGCAGGACTCTTCAGAAAGCTTGACAGGGAAACAGCTGCTTATTTTTCCTTTCTGCTATCCATTCCGGTCATCGCAGGCGGCATTGTCATGCAATTTGGCGAATTGATGTCCGGTCACACAGAAGCCATAACCCTTGGCAGCATGTTAATGGCAACATTGTCATCAGCACTCTTTGGCTATGCAGCAGTCGTTTGGATGATTAATTTTCTAAAACGAAAATCCCTGAAGATTTTTGCTGTATACGTCTGGATATTAGGGCTCACCATTATACTCCTGCAAATGACCGGGATTTTTTAAATTTCTAATGGGGAGGTATCAGAATGGAAGAGATTATTGCCAGCATTTTTGAAATACTTTCCCAGCTGGGTTATGCCGGCATTGCACTTGGATTAATGGTTGAGGTGATTCCAAGCGAAATCGTCTTGAGTTATG
This sequence comes from Cytobacillus sp., assembly GCF_964223445.1. Classification (NCBI taxonomy): domain Bacteria; kingdom Bacillati; phylum Bacillota; class Bacilli; order Caryophanales; family Bacillaceae; genus Cytobacillus; species Cytobacillus sp. The sequence goes on along the minus strand of NZ_CAXQGS010000046.1, from coordinate 36,374 downwards.
GCGGCTTTTTAGTCAGCACAGGAGACATCCATTTTACAGGTGCCCTGCTTGCGGGGATTGCAGGCGGAACATTAGCACAGCTGTTTCTTTACTGGCTTGGATCTTATGGAGGAAGGCCTGTTCTTGATAAATACGGGAAATATTTACTGATTCAAAAAAAACATTTGGATGCATCAGAGAAATGGTTTGAAAAGTATGGAACCGGAGTGATCTTTACGGCCAGATTTATTCCTGTAATACGGCATGCCATATCCATCCCTGCCGGAATAGCCAAAATGCCATTATCGGTCTTTACAGTATATACAATTGCAGCCATGGTGCCATGGACGGTTCTCTTTTTATTATTGGGAATGGAACTTGGCGACCACTGGAGAGACATCAAAGAATACGCAAAACCATTTATATTGCCGATCATAGTCATCGCGTCGGGATCGGGAGTTTTCTATTTTTTTTACAAAACCCGGAAGAGTTAACATAACCTAAATCAGCTTATTACTCAAAAGTGTAGAATGATCATTTTACACTTTTTTTATTTGTTTAATCAGAAAATGTTCACCCTTTCTTTTCATTTTTGTAAAATAAAGCAAACACTACAGGATCAAAGGACGAGACCATGTGATGAAAATTTTATTAAAAAACGCATTCATTTACCCTATTGCTTTCCCTGCTTTTCATGGGGATGTCTTAGTTGAGAACGGAAAAATATTAAAGACAGGCAAGAATTTAAAGTCTGATTCTAATGTAAAAATTATTGACTGCCATAGCCACCACCTGCTTCCAGGCTTCATAGATGTTCATACTCATTTGGGGCTGTATGATGAAGGCACGGGATGGGCTGGCAATGATGCCAACGAAACAATTGAACCGTTGAGCCCGCACATTCGAGCTATGGATGGAGTATATCCTCTTGATCCCGCATTTGCCGATGCTGTGAAATATGGCATAACAACTGCCCATATCATGCCAGGCAGTGCCAATGTAATTGGGGGAACTACTTCTGTTATTAAGACTGCAGGAAAAAATATCAGCAAAATGATTATCCAGGAAACAGCCGGACTTAAGATCGCCCTTGGAGAAAATCCAAAACGGATTCACAGCCATGGCAACAAGGATTCAATTACAAGAATGGGGATAATGGGTATGCTGCGGGAAGCCTTTTATGAAGCTTTACAGTGCGATAACCCTGACTCTTTTCGGTTCTCACCGCTTGTAAAAGCGCTTAAAAGAGAAATTCCCGTCAGGATTCACGCTCACAGGGCAGATGATATTATTTCAGCAATCCGCTTTGCAGAAGAATTCAACCTGGATCTTCGGATCGAACATTGTACAGAAGGCCATTTAATTGCGGACGAATTGGAAGGGTTGAATTTAAAGGTATCAGTCGGGCCCACTTTAACAAGAAGGTCCAAAGTGGAGTTGAAGAACAAAACCTGGAAAACGTACCAGCAGCTGACAGAGCATGGTGTTGAAGTTTCAATCACTACAGATCATCCCTACACACCTGTGCAGTATTTAAATATGTGTGCAGCTATTGCAGTCCGGGAAGGCCTTTCAGAACAAAAGGCCTTGGAAGGAATCACCATTCTGCCGGCAAAAAACCTAAGGATCGATAATCAGCTTGGGAGCATTGAGGAAGGAAAAGATGCCGATTTAGTTTTGTGGAACCATCACCCATTTCACTTTCTTTCCAAGCCGAAATGGACCATGATAGGCGGAAATTTTGTGTACAGGGAATCGTGAAACTGTGTCGAATATCGCTGGTGTAATTTGACATAAAATCGCAAAAAAAATAATCAAAAAACCTATTTCCTTTTTGATTTTTTTTTAGTATTATACCTAAAGTGAAGTGAAAATTTTGCTTCTTTATGACAGACAATCTAATATCGGAAACGATAGTAATAGGGAAGGCAAATGGTGCGCCACCAGTTATCTGGTTCTAGTGGGTTCGATTCCCACCCCGAAATTTTTTAGCAGCATAATAAAAAATTTCGAGGGTGGACCGAAGGCTCTATTTGGCATGGAGTAGGACTGCCCTCAATTGGAGGGATATCCTATGCTCAAGAAACGTGATCTTCACGACTGCCATGCTTTATTTGATTTAATGACGCACCCTGATGTCTTCCCTTTTGTTCGCCAAAAAGCCAATTGTTATGATGAGTTTATGTTTATTACAAAGCAGACAATCGAAGCAGAAGAACGCGGTGAATTGATTTCACGCACAATTCTTGATGAATGGGGCGCTCCGATTGGGACGATCAATTTGTATGACATCCAGGAAAATGCCGGTTTCTTAGGCACATGGCTTGGCAAGCCCTATCATGGGAAGGGCTATAACAAATTAGCAAAAGATGCTTTCTTTGAAGAGCTCTTTTTTGAAGCCGGCATTGAAACAATCTTTATGCGGATCCGTAAAGAAAATATCCGCTCGCAAAAAGCTGCAGAAAAGCTTCCTTATGTCATTCTTGCAAATGAAACAAGAAAGTCTGTTTATGACCAGCTGAATGCAACTGAAAAGATTTACAATTTATATGAGATCCCAAAAGATCTATATACTCTTGATGTAATGCGTCATGGAGCAGCAGTCCAAGAATCGTCCCAATTATTGGAGGCTTAAAAGAAAAGCGGAAGGGCCTTGCCCACCCCCGACACCTCGAGGGGGTAGGCGCTGGAGCTAGACAGCTCTCGAAGTACAAAGATATATACTCTATAAATAATAAAAACGCAAAGCACTTGCATAGAAGCAAGTGCTTTTTATAATTCTTTCAATTGATAATATTGGATTCCGGTTCATCTGTTTTTTCTCTTATACCGTAATGGGCCAGCAATTCTTCCAGCTCTTCATTTGTAAGTGTTTCAAAACGTCCGTCCACAAATGAAACTTGAGGTCTGATTTGGATTAATCCTATTTATATTGAAGCTCATCTTTCTGCCTCCTTCAAGTCAAGTTTTGGAAATGGCTGCTTTTAATATTTATACTCGCCGATTGAAAGATTTTTATTCCCATTATTAAAAAGTTCACATAATTTAAACTTTTTTAATTTATCAATTGCCTATTCTACTATAGCTGTTTTCCCTGGATAAAAGGCCTGGATTTGAGCCGGCTTCTCTTTAGTATGATATAATTCTCTAGTTACTTTATAGAAAGAGGAAAGATTCATGAATCAGACATACAGCAAAAAACAAAAACTGCATCAGCTGCTGGTGATTTTAGTTCCAATACTAGTAACCCAGCTGGCGATGTACTCCATGACATTTATTGATACTTTAATGACCGGCCGCTATAATTCACAGGACCTGGCAGGTGTAGCGATTGGATCCTCACTTTGGGTCCCTGTGTTCACCGGTCTAAGCGGCATACTTCTTGCAGTTACACCGATCGTATCCCACTTGGTGGGAGCAAAGAAACAGAGTGAGGAAGTTGCTTTTTCTGTCATTCAGGGTGTTTATCTTTCCATCATTATGGCCGTCCTTGTATTCGCCGGAGGAGCACTCTCCTTAAATCCAATCTTAAGTGGAATGAATCTCGAAAACAGGGTCCATGACACAGCTTTCAACTACCTTGCAGCCTTAAGCACAGGATTGATTCCCCTGTTTGTCTACAATGTATTAAGATCGTTTATTGACGCTCTTGGAAAAACCAGGGTCAGTATGATCATTACTCTTCTTTCACTGCCGATAAATGCTGTGTTTAACTATATGCTTATATACGGCAAGTGGGGATTTCCAGAACTCGGAGGAGCAGGTGCTGGTTATGCTTCTTCTGTTACTTACTGGCTGATCATGCTCATTTCATTTTTTATTATTCATAAAAATTCGCCATTCTCGAATTATGGAGTTTTCAGGAATTTGCATGCTGTTTCAATCAGCAAATGGAAAGAAATTCTAATGATTGGCATCCCAATTGGCTTATCGATTTTTTTCGAAACAAGCATTTTCTCAGCAGTTACTTTATTAATGAGCACATTCGAAACTGCGGTTATCGCCGCTCATCAGATTGCCCTTAATTTTGCATCGCTTCTTTATATGATACCGCTCAGCATCTCAATGGCATTAACAATAGTTGTAGGATTTGAAGCAGGGGCTGCACGATTTAGGGATGCTAAAGAGTACAGCTGGATCGGGGTAGGCATTGCCGTAATCATGGCATTAATTTGTGCAGCCATCCTTTTGGCTTTCCCAAAAGAAGTTGCATCTATTTATACAAAAGACGGCGATGTATTAAAATTAACGGCCCATTTTTTAATCTATGCCATGTTCTTTCAGCTTTCAGATGCCATTCAGGCACCTGTTCAGGGAGCATTAAGAGGGTATAAGGACGTAAACGTAACCTTTATTATGTCACTTATTTCTTATTGGGTCATCGGTCTGCCATTTGGTTATTATCTTGCCAATTATACAAACTGGGGGGCATATGGTTATTGGATCGGCTTAATTACAGGACTTGCAGCTGGCGCCATTACTTTAACAAGCCGGCTGATTTTTCTTCAAAACAAAAAATATCCAGCATCCATGAAAGTTTAAAAAAAGGCAGAAGAATTCAGTTCTTCTGCCTTTTTTATAAGTTTACCCCTGATAAATTTTACCAAGTACGTCTTTTCCCCCTGTAACCGGGATAATGCTGCCTGTAATAAAATCGGATTTTTCATCTGTCAGAAAGCTGATTACACGGGCAATATCCTCACCTGTTCCCGGTCTTCCAACTGGTGATGCATTTTCCTGAACCTCAGCAGCCTCTTCAATTTTTTTTTCTTTCCATTCCCCGACAATATCTCCTGGACAAACCATATTTGCGGTAATTCCATTCCCGGCCTCTTCAAGTGCAATAGATTTCGTCAAAGACGCAGCTCCTGTTTTTGCAGCCGCAAAAGCGGAACGATAGATCCAGCCCGAAGCTGATTCTACTCGATCAAATCCAATTGTAATAATCCTTCCCCATCCAATTTCCCTCATTTTCGGGATAAATAATTTGGATAAATAAAATACCGCATTTAAATTCCCATTAATCAGATAATTCCATTGTTCGAAGGTATAATCCAGCATCTCTTTTCTTTCATGTACGTAAGGGCCTGCATTATGAATGACTATATCGATGACTGGGAATTCATAAAAAGCAGCTTCTGACATTTTTACACATTCGGCTGGTATAGAAATATCTCCCTGCAGAGCAATATTTTTAGTTCCATATTTTTTGGTCAGTTCCCGGCATAATGAGACAGCTTCCTTTTGACTGCTACGGTAATTGATCACCAGATCGATGCCTTTTGCGCCAAGCACATGCGCCGTTCTTTTCCCGATTCCTGTTGCTCCTCCCGTGATTAAAGCTGCTTTATTTCTCACAAAATTACCCCTCAGTATTTAATAAATTTTATAGACATCAATACCAATATACTAGTAATTACAGTGTATTAATGCAAATAATAAGAAGTTTTTTTCACTTTCAGCAACAGGGGCTTTGCAAAACTTAAAAATCCATTATTAACGGTTAGGCGTTTCTCCGCATAGAATATATGGCATAGTGATGAATCATTAGCCTAGCCGGCAGCTTAGCATGGAAAGGATGAGAAGGATGTTTCCATGGAACCTTTTTCCATTTAATAAAGATATGAAAAGTCCTCCCCATCAAATGAAACCGGAGGATATTGATAAATATGTTCGAAATATCATGGGGCAAATGTTTCCTCAAAATATGCAGGAAATGAACGGAACACCAGATTTTATGAAGGGCTTTAATACAGCAGCACCTGGAGCTAATCACCAGCCAAATTCTGCACCACTGAATGCTTCCGTCTTTGAAACACATGATTATGTTTTTGTCAGATTCCCCATCAAAAACGAGGACTGGTTAAAAAAAATGAAACTTTACCACACATCCAATCAAATGATTATTGAACATATTCCTGAGAAAGACGATAAGCACATCATTACTCTCCCTGCTATTGTCAGGAAAAAAGGATCATCAGCCAGCTGCAAAGAGGGGTATATGGAGATAAAAATACCTAAAAACGTCGATATGCAATTTTCGGAAATTGATGTAACGGAAATTTTATAAAGGGGGCATCTTTATGGAACTGGAAAAATGGAAAGAACTAATAAAAATGTCCTCCCAATATCAAAATCAGGATTTCTGGGAAACCTTTATATCGCCTGAGAATCCCGGTCACAATAAAAAACATTCTTTCTCAGGACTGGAACAGGAAAAAATCAATCGTTTCCTATCAAATCAGGATATTTATCCGCGATGTGATATGTATGAGTACAATGGGAATATCAAAATTGATGCAGAGCTCTCCGGTGTATGCATCAACGACATTAAAGTATCTCTCGTACAAAATGAACTAATTATTAAAGGAAAATGTTCATCATTTCATCAGCATTTGCGCTATTATCTGAAGGAAAGACATAGCAGATCCTTTGAAAAAGTGCTGACCATCCCTATGCCCGTTGATAAATATTCAATAGAAACGTCATTTGAAAATGGGATACTTTCCATTACTCTTCCCATCTCATTCCAAGAGGAAGAAGTAATACCCATTTTTGTAAAAAGTGAATAAAAACCTTAATCAAGCAGTTTATCATAACAATAAAAAGGGTTCTCCCGACCCATGAAGATTGTACCTGCATTGACATATCCGTTTTTTTCAAATAATCTTTGAGCCTTTTTATTAAGCGAGTATGTATCGGTTCTCATATACGGTATCCCTTTACTGACAGCATGTTCTTCAGCAAAATTAATTAACTTGCTCGCAATTCCCTCGCCTCTAATCTCTGGATCTACAGCCAGACGGTGAAAAACAAAACACGGCTCATCTTTTCTCCACGAGGCATTTTTATATTCCTCTGCCTGGATTTGATCGACAGTAATGGAACCTGCGACTTTTCCTTCATAGATAAAAGTGTACAAATTGCCCGTTTCAACATCAGCTAAAAAATCCTGATCCTGGGGATAAGTCCGATTCCACTGGTCATTCCCCTCGGATTCCATAATGGCAACAGTTTTCTTAACGATGTCCATAATTTTGTTCAAATCGTCTTTTGTTCCTTTTCTAATATCCATGTAAATCACCTGTTGATTCAGATTTTAGTGTCTTTTACTAATGTCCCATTGAATGATTGAATACATACATAGAGCCGCAGTAAATACTATATTGAATCATAAAGTAAAAGAAGGGATCCAGGCGACAGCGCAAAAACACATAAAAGACAGCCTTAAGAGGCTGCCTTTCACTCAAGCATATATTATTTTCCAATGAACATTTGAGTCCAGTAGTTACCGTCAGCAACATGGCCAACACCAAGGTGCGTGAAGTTTGCATTCATGATGTTTTTACGGTGGCCTTCACTATTCATCCAAGCTTGTACAACTTCTTCAGGAGACTGCTGGCCCATAGCAATGTTTTCGCCTGCTGTAGTGTATGAGATGCCGAATTGCTTCATCATATCAAATGGTGAACCGTAAGTTGGGCTGTTATGATCAAAATATCCTTTAGACTGCATATCACGTGATTTTTCACGAGCAACTTTGCTTAATTCAACATCTAATTGAAGTGCAGGCACTCCTGCTTTTGCACGTTCCTGGTTAGTTAATTCAAGTACTTTCTTCTCGTAAGCACTTACTTCAGAAGTTGCAGGTGCTGCTTCTTTTGTCTGTTCAGCAGGTGTTTGCTGCTGTGCAGGCTGCTGTGCCGGAGCTTTTGCTGTTTCTTGTGCTTTTGCAGGCTGTGCTGCTGGAGCTGCCGGCTTCTGAGCTTCCTGTTTATTTACTTGAACATTTCCCCAATTAATATTGTAGTTTTTAAGGTATTTTTGAAGAATGTTATTGATTTGTTCCTGGCTTAGGTTGCCAGATTGAGAAACTGCGATTTTTTTAGCTTGCTCAGGAGTAGGACAATTTGAAGCTGCGTCCGCCTGGTTAGCTCCTGGTGCTGATACTAGTAATGCTGCTGCCGCTGCTACTGAGTAAATAACTTTCTTATTCATGTATATAAATCCTCCCTGTGTTTATTTTCTTTGTTGTGTGGTGCTGTGTGACTTGCACAATCATCATATCACAGGGTTTTTCGTAATAATTTTGGACAGATTTGACAAATACCTGATTTCGGCACCCCTACGAGACTTTTAAACTAGTCAAATTAGGGCTGCAACTTTTCATAAATCCTTATATTAATAGGTTTAGGGATATTCATAAATGGGTAATTGTAGGATTGGATTTTTTTCTCTTTAGTGGAAGCGGCTCTGAACAAATACCATTTATATACTAAAAGATCACTATTGACAGGTTTTTAGTCTGACATTATTCTTTACTTTTATTACACCATTGTAACAAATGTTGTGGGTATATGTGCCCGGATTTGGGTATTTATCCCCCTAAAGGAAAGCTATTGCAGAGTAACAAGACCCAAAACAAAAAGCAGCAGATGCTGCTGCTTTTTAATGGCTGCCATGACCACTCTCATCTATATTTTCCATGTTCGGGCTGCCTGATTCTTCTTCAGGTTCACTAGGCTGGCCGATAACAAATTCTTTTTTAGGCATATTATGCATCCTGCGTGCCGTTACGTGTGAGTATATATAGTAGGTTCCTTCTTCCTCGAAGGTTTTCTCGAGACGATAAATCCCATTTTCAGCATGTTCAACAAGAATTTTTTCGTGTTCCTCCGCATTTGCTCTCCAGATTTCAAACTTTACCTCGTCTGCATCCGTGACCTCTTCTTCCCCATATGTAACGTTTGCTTCAAAAACCACCCGCTCATTTACTTGTCCTTTTTCAGGATTAATCGATAACTCGACTTCCAGAAATTGCGGTTCTTCCTCAGCTGCATTATTATTGCTGCAGGCTGTCAGGATTACCATGAGCATCACTGGGAGCCAGATATTTACTAGCTTCTTCATCATAAATCTCCTTATCTTACCTTATTTCGAACAGCGGCATCACAATCCTAACCGTCGTTCCTTTATTTAATTCACTTAAAACAGTAAGCTCACCTTGATGGAGCTTAACTAGCTTTTCTGCAATTGCAAGACCAAGACCTGTACCGCCATCAGATCTCGTTCTGCCTTTATTTACTCTATAAAACCTTTGTTTAATCTTGCTTAAATGTTCTTCAGAAATCCCTATCCCTGTATCCTCTATTTCAATTATGCATTTATCTTTCTCTTGAGATAAACGGATCATGATTCTGCCTTCGGCTGTATACCGAATAGAATTGTCCATTATGTTTTGGATAATCTGCTCAATCCTGCCTTCATCCCCGTTGATGATTACTTCAGGATCCAGGCAGTATTGTAAATCCAAATTTTTATCACGGAGGATAGGCTTGTATTTTTCAATAGCATCCTCTATAAGCTGTCCCAAAGGGAGCGGCATTTTTTCGAGTTTGTATTCGTCGGATTCAAGCTTAGATAAATCAAGCAGATCTCCCACCAAACGTTCCATCCTTTTTGACTCTCTAAGTATCAGCTGCAAATATCTTTGCCTGTCCTCCTCAGATTCTGCCATCTCGGAAATGAGTGCTTCACTGTAGCCCTTTACATAGCTAATAGGGGTTCTTAACTCATGCGATACGTTTGCCAGGAAGTCCTTTTTCTTTTCATCTTCTTTTTGTATAGATGAGGACATATGATTAAATGCATTTGCCAGCTGGCCAATTTCGTCCTTTGAATCAATTTCTAAATGAATATCATAGTACCCCTTTGAAACATGGTCAGCTGCATCCTTCATATCCAATAGGGGCTTTGTCAGTTTTTTAACCAGCATGGTTCCTAAAATGATGCTGATAACTGTAAAAATCATCGCGGCTGCAAACCAAAGATACGCAAAATCCTGGGTAATCTCAGAAATTTTTGCCAGGGGAACATATAAATATATTATGCCCTGGAGCCGATTATCATCGAGAAGCGGAATAATGACACCCATAATTTTTCGGTCAAACCTTTTTTCATAGCCCAATTTTTCAACTGTGCTGCCTTTTAGCAGCTCTTCACGTTCTTCTTCACTAATTAGTGTCTGATAGTCAATTTCAAAAGGCAGACAGGCACTAAGCTCTCTAGGATTACTGACAATAAAAACTTCTGTTTCTGATTTTGCATTATACCAATCGATTTTTTCCCTGAGATCCTCTGTCAAAGGACCCCCCTTGTATTCTGACGACAGGCTCCTCCCTTCAGTAAGCAGGGATTCCCTGACATTTTCCACATAGATTTTTTCATAAAATAAATAAGATAAAAAGTAGGAATATAAGATCGTTATGATAATTGCGGCTGTCACGGTCAGCCACATTTTTTTTGCCAGGCTATTCGTCAGGAATTTCATTCACTCGGCACCTCGAATTTATAGCCTACTCCCCAGACTGTTTGGATATAGTCCCCAACCCCAAGCTTCATTCTCAGCGTTTTTATATGAGTATCCACTGTTCGTAAACTTCCTGTATAATCCATGCCCCATATATATTCTAGCAGCTGCTCCATGCTTAATGCCTGGCTTTTATGTTCGATAAAAAATAGAAGCAGTTCATATTCTTTAAGAGTAAGCGTGACCTGCTTACCCGCAACTGAGACTTTCCTTGCTTTTTTGTCAATTGTGATCTTTCCAATCTGAATAGAATCCATGTCACTTTTTAATCCGCCGGTTCTTCGGAGAACTGCATTCATTCTGGCAATAAGTTCTCCAGGACTGAAGGGTTTGACAATATAGTCGTCCCCCCCTAACTGCAGGGCTTTCACTTTATCCCATTCCTCTCCCTTTGCAGAGAGAAATATAATTGGTACATTTGATTTTTTCCTGATTCGAGAACATACTTCAAATCCATCTTCACCCGGCATCATTATATCCAGAATAACTAAGTCCATCACATTATTTTCAAGTATGCCATATGCTTCAAAGCTGCTTTCTGCTGAAAAGCATGTAAATCCTGAGTTCCCCAGGTACATTTCAATCAAATGCCTCATATCTGCTTCATCATCTATAATCAGGATATTCAGCATGTCATTTTACACTCTCCCTAATGACTATTTTAAAAGGGCCTTCTCCAACCTTAATATTATTAAGCGTTTTTAAATTTTTTGGATCTAGTATATGTAAATCATTGCTGTCATAACCGGCGACCAAAAGTATATCTTTTGCAAAAGCCATTTCAAAAGGATTTGCTGCAACCGAGACAGAGGCAGCCTCTTCCCCTGATTCATTAATTTTATATAACATATTTGATCCATGGCTTAAGACATAAACATGATTTTCATGTCCAAGAAAATTAATCGGCATATAAGCAGCTGGAATTTGCTTTATCAACTCCCCGGTTTCAGTGTCATACACATGGATATTTTGTTCAATCTCAACTCCTTCTCCATGTCCGCCAATCCAGATTTCACCGCTTTTCTCATTAAGCCAGGCACCGGCTGCTGAAGGATGGATTGTAAATTCCCCGCTTTTTGCTTTTGATTCAAGATCGATAATTCCCAGTTTTTCATGATTGAAGCTTAGGACAAATAACTTATTCTCTTCACCATATTCTAGGAGGGTAAGCGGATCTCTTTCCGTCTCGACCTGTTTTTCCTCTTCTCCATTTAAATTAAAGAACCTAATTTTGTTTAAGTTTTGATCTGCAAAAGCTATTTCATTAGTATCAAGCAGGATGCCATTGACGATACCTTCTCCTGTCTCCCAGCTATCAATCAGTTTTCCCTCCTTTAAGGAGTATTGATCTGCCGTTTCAAGCTGTTTTCCATAAAGTAGAATGGAATCATTGTCCGGGAGAATTAGTGCCCCTGTATAAGGTTTCTCCATGATCCACTCTGCCGCCAGCTCCTTCTTAGCCAAATCCACAAAAGATAAGGTCATATCCTTGATATTCACTGTAGCAGCAAAAGTTATATCTTCAGGAATTGAAGGCTGTCTCTTTTCTGAGCAGGAAGTAAGGAATGCGGTTAATATCAATAATAATAAAAACCAATAATTTTTTTTAAACATACCATTTCTCCTTATGACTATCTTATCTTCATCTTACCTTAATATTGTGAGATAAATGTGAAAGGATCTTGAAACCTATAGAAAACCTGCTGAATTCAAAAAAAAAATAGGAAGCTTACCCTTCCTATTTCAAACATTCAAATTCATTGATATGCATTTGGATAAGTGCGTTTTTTGATGTTTCATCCAACTCTGAGTGTGTTATCCTCTTAACCGCCAGGTAAAATTTTTCATAGATCGTCTTACGGACTCTAGGATGTGAATTTTCATCCTTTAGTTCTCTGGAGATCGCTTCTTTCAATATAATTTCAGCATTATGATTCTCTTCGAGTTTCCGGTTATTCCAAAGCTTCCGGTATTCATTCAAAAGCTTTTCATAGTCTGCACTCATTACTGCCACTTCCCTTCCAAAACAGGAAACCATTATATTTCCTTAGATGTATTTTTACATAAATAATTTTATAAATGCAAAAAATATAGCTAATATGCCAGAAAGGAGAATGAGTTAATGAATTCACCTTATCGGTGCCCAAACTGTAAAACCAACAGAAGCCGATTCAATATTATTCAGCAGGTGCCTCAATCCATCAAAATGGATCCCCAGACAGGGAATGTATTGGAAGAGTACAGCAGTGAACAGCTGTCCCCATTCCATATGCCTTATAAAGGCCCTGACAAGAGAGTGCAGTGTGCGGCCTGCGGGCTTGTGGAAGACGAACGCACATTCATCAAATTTGGCGAAAAACAGTAGTTTTGCTAAAACGAATAAAAGCTTGAGATTTTATTCTCAAGCTTTTATTCGTTCACTAACTTATTCTCCTTAAGGAATCTTTTATTGTCCACTTTCCATGGGTCCGCTTGTGAATAGCGAACAAGATAGATGCAGCCTCGAAAATGCACTCTGCCGCGGTTTTTTATAAACCAGTCTGCTTCCACCGGCACTTCCAGGCTCAGCTCGTCTGTCAAATCCTCAGCAGGAAGGACAGGCATCGCACTTAGCCTTGCATTTTCTATGCTGGGCAGGATTTTATTCCAGGCTAAGGGCTGGAGGGAAATGGGCTGTACTATCTTGGCATCCTGCTGTTTTAATCCAGCCATGAATGCACTGATTACTTCATATGGATTTGCATTATAGAGATATTCATCAAGTTTTCCTGCTGCTTTTAATATCATCAGCTTATGTGATAAATCCATGTAATTGGTACGATGTGTGGTACTGCCATAAAAATGAATACAGAAGTGCCCAGGAAAGTTGTTTTTCAGTGCTCCGCCTCCATGGGGCATTCCATGCATAGAAGCGGCAATCCACTGATTTCCATTAATAACAATTATTGCCCTCCTCTTCCAGCTCCATTTTCCCCCATAAATGCTTTTCATCATTTTTGTCTCTTCAGCATTTAATGGCTGAACATCAGCATGATGGCTGCCGGCTCGTCTTTGAACTTTAAACTTCTTGCCTGTTTCAACATCCAGAACAGTAAATTTACTGTATTTAGGCAATATGCCATTCACTTTTTCCCAAGGAATCATATCAATTTGCCAGCTTATCCCCTCTTCCGCTGCAGTAGTATGTGTGCCTCCCGCAGCAAGAAGAACAATAATAATCATGATTGCATGTATTGTTTTCATAAGTTCCACTCATTTTTTATGTTTTTTTCGGTACAGCATTATATATTGAGTTTCCCAAAAACAGGTTTTTTTCATTCATCTGAAGGAATAAAAAAATCGCACAATTTGAGTGCGATTTTTCTAATCTTAATTAATGCCTTCTAAGGTTTTTAACCTTTTTTCAATTTCTTCCCAGTCAAGATTTTCTCCTATAAAAACCATATTCAATGGCATATTTATGTTTTCGTGCATATACAGCGGCATTCCATAAGAAAACTGAAAAAGAAACGGGTACTGTGAGGAATTCAGTTTCAAATATCCTTTTATTCTGTAAACAGTATCAGGGAGGCCTCTTAGAAAGTCCTCAAATTCAGACTGATTGACAGGTTTTTGAAACTTATATACAAAAGTGCTCAAGCGCAGATCAGAAAAAACATGTGACCGGGATGCGGGGCTCTTATTCCCGGAAGACATGCCTCTTACCTCCTTCACAGCGATCTTTGAGTACGATGTTAAGATGCTGAAAGCCTGGCTGTTTAGACCCTGAATTTCCATCGTAAGCCGCGCCTGTTCCGCTTCGGTTAGTTCATCTGCTTTATTTAAAATTATTAAATCCGCATGCCGCACCTGCTCAAGTAAGAGCTGCTGAATCTGCGGGCTTAACTGCTTTCGATTAAGCCATCTGGGACCGTCAACAACTGAAAGAACCCCTTTTACCAGCATGCGATCTGCAAAGAGGGGGGAAAGGATGCTATCCAGAACTTCAATGGGATGAGCAGCGCCTGTTGTTTCAATATAGATCGCTTCCGGTTTATCAACCACCAATAATTCTTGAAGCTGAGCTTCCAGCTTATCTGAGATTGTACAGCATATGCATCCATCAAGCAGCTCCTTTAAAGGTACATCCTCATCGACCACGTCTGAGTCAATTGATACTTTCCCGAGCTCGTTCATCATAACTGCCACTTTCCTGCCTTGCTTTTTTTCATCCTGGAGCAGGTGCTTTAGAAGTGTTGTTTTCCCGCTCCCTAGAAAGCCTGATAATATATATATTTCTGTGTTATTCATATTTTTCCCCTTCTTCACGGTCTGCAAGCATTTCTTCAATCAATATCATCATTTTCTTTTCTATTGAATCAATATCCAGATTTGTTAAATAACCAACGGAATGAAACATTTCCTGTTTGCATTTCCAGATGGGAATATATGCATTTGGAAAAAAATCATCTTCCGTTTCAATTCCCAATTCCAAAATGGACTCATAATCAACTTTAAAAACATCATTATCAGATGCTCTGCGGCCTTTAATGGTTCTGATCAGGTCCACTACCAGATATTCCCCGCCGGCATGAAAGACTGATTTATACTTATTAAGAAGTTTTTCTGCAAGCTTTTCGCATTTTTGTTCTATATCTGAAATTTGATTGCGGGTCTGCTCATTAAGTTCCACTATCTGCTTCAAAGGATCACCTCTTTATAGCTATCCTGTCTAATGACACATTGTATATGATTTTAACAGTCCATACAAACCATAAGACATATTTGCTATAATCTCTAATAAGGATGGTGGAGTTAATGCTCGAAAATACCGGAGAAAGAATCATACCGGAGGAAATGCCGATTACAAATGGAATGCTACTGGAACATTTGGCGCGTTACTATTTTGCCCTTTATTATGCCAGAGGAAGAGTCCTTGATATTGCCTGCGGAACGGGGTACGGCTCAAAAATTATGGCAAAATCCAAGAAAAAAGAAATAAATGAAATTATCGCTGTGGACATGGATGAAGAGACACTGAAATATGCCAGGCAGCACCATTATCATCCTCTTGTACAATATGTAAAAGCCAATGCAGAAGAAGAAACCCTCCCTGAACAATTAGGATTCTTTGATGTAATTACGAGCTTTGAAACGCTTGAACACCTGGCATCAGAAGAAATATTTCTTAACAGCCTTTATAAGATGCTAAAGCCTGGAGGGACTCTCATTTTATCCACTCCATTCGGCGCTGGAAGGGGAAAACCAACGAGAGAGCCTTTCCACTATCACCAGCTGACTGAAGATGAATTCACCGACCTGTTTAAGTCATACGGAGAGACGGAATTTTATTATCAGAGAAGTGTTCTTATTGAACCGAAAAGAGAAGGCAAGCATTATCCCTTTGGGATTGCGGTCTGCAGAAAAAATAAATGAGGAGCCCCACTGGCTCCTCATTTTAATAGCGCTATGGCTCTTATCTGCGCTATTCTTTTTCAGCCTTCAAAAACTGCTTAAGTGCTTCTGAGTTTTCTTCAAAATCCAGCTGGAGAACCGATCCGGCATGCTCATACGTTTTATTTTCAAAACTGTCTGTAATGGGCACTCTCAGCGTTTCAATATCAGTAACAGGGTCCATTAAAAATGATACACCTAAAGCTATTGCTTCCTCAATCTTCAAGTCAGTTTCAACGTATTTCAATGCCTGGCTGATCACTTCCGGAAACCTTGCCAAACCAGCGGGTGAAGAGAATTGATTCATCACTTCATCTTTAAGTTCTATCAAAATTTCCTGCTGCCTGTCCACTCTCCCAAAATCACTTTGTCCATCATGGCGAAATCTCACATACGATAAAAGGTCGCTCCCCTTAAGTTTTTGCTTCCCGGCCTCCAAATCCAAGCCCATATCTTCAATCATTGCAGAACTGACTTCCACTTCAATTCCATCAGGGGCAATGGCATCAAGCATTTTTGTAAATCCCTTAAAATCGATAATTGCAGTATGATCGATTTGGACTCCAAAGTTCTGTTCTATTGTTTCCTTTAATAAATCCTTGCCGCCTATATAATAAGCATGATTCAGTTTACTGTACATATATTCATAATCTGGAATTTTAACATAGCTATCCCTCATTAAAGAGACCAATTTAATCGAATCTCCAGAGGGTACATAACTGGCTAGAAGAATAGCATCAGAACGTGAATCCTCTTCTCCCCTGCTATCAACACCAATCAGCAAAAAGTTTTTCGGACCATTTCCAATAGCTGATGGCTCTTTATCCTCCTTTTCAGTCTCATCAGCTGCAGTATCCCGCCTTACCTCATTGCGATCTTCTTTTTGCTGAAAGGAAGTACAGCCCGACAGGATGGCTGCAGCCAATAAAAAAACAATTATTATATTCTTCAAGCGAATCACTCCTGCGCTGCATATAGTAAAGTTTACTATCATTGTGGGAAAGATGAATGCTTTATATACCCATTTTCTATAACAGGAATACATGTATCCATAGAAAAAAGCTCTCCAAAAAATGGAGAGCTTTTGACTTAAGATTCTATTTGATCTTTCAGCACTTCAGCTGCTTTTTGAATTTGCGTATCATTTTGATCAATTTTTTCACGGAGTTTTTCCATTAGTCTAAGGGTAGACTGCCCTGATAATACTCCATTTTGCTCAAGCTTTTCAGCAGCCTGAAATTCCTTGACAGCCTGTTCTGTTTTTTCATCAAAGAAACCGTCTTCTCTTCCAGGATCATATCCAAGTGCTTTCAGCATTTGCTGAGCACCTTTTACCTGTGCTGAAGAAGCAGAAAGCTTTAATTCAGTGTCAGGATTAATAAATGGCAGTGTAGCATAATCAGGCAAGGCCACTTTGTGGTCTGGTGTTATTCCCTTTTTATGAATCCAATTTCCATCCGGAGTCAGCCATTTTTCAGTTGTGAATTTCATGTTTGATCCATCAGAGAAGTCCTGTGCACGCTGCACTGTGCCTTTTCCAAACGACTTTTCACCGACAAGCGGGACATCTGCAGACTCATGTACTGCCGCGGCCAAAATTTCTGATGCACTTGCGCTTCCTTTATCAATTACAACTACTAAAGGAATATTCGGGTTTTCTTCCTTCGTTGATTTAACTTCTTCCCTGTTTCCATTGCGGTCTTCAATTTGGAATAAAATCTCGCCATCCGGGACAAACAGGCTGGAAATTTTCACTGCCTGATCCAGAAGGCCCCCAGGATTCTGGCGAAGATCAAGGATTAATCCTTTCATGCCCTGCTCCTGCAGCTCATTCAAAGTTTCCACCAGCTCTTTAGAAGTATTTTCCGAAAAGGTAGTAATCTGCACTTTTGCAATACCATCTTCAAGCATTTCCCCATAGACAGTTTCAAGGGGGATGGTATCGCGGGTAATGGAAATACTCATAGGCTCATTCCCGCCAGGGCGCTGAACTGAAAGTTCTACCTTAGTGCCTTTTTCGCCTCTTATCAGCATAACGGCTTCTGTAGAACTCATCCCCTGAAGGCTTTTTCCATCAACGGACAGGACCTTGTCGTTCGGTTTAAGCCCTGCTTTTTCAGCAGGTGAACCTTTTAATGGTGAAACAATTACAATATAGCCTTCCTGTTCCTGGATTTCAGCTCCGATTCCTTCAAATGAGGATGAAATACTCTGATGGAAGCTTTTGGCTTCTTCCTCGTTCATATAGTCTGAGTATGGATCATCCAGCGCTTCAAGCATACCATTAATAGCGCCATTTATAAGGTTATCCTGGTCAACTTCCTGGAAATAGTTTGTTTTAAGGGTATCATAAGCTGTATACAGCTTATCAAATTCCCTTCTTTCGCCTGTTCCAACATCTACTGCTTTTTCATCACCAAAAGCCAGTGCAAAGGTAGTAATCCCAGCTGAAAGGAAAACAATAAAAAACAGCAGCATGACAAAATGAAACTTTTTCATGCGGATAAAACCTGAATGGTTATTATCTGGTGTTTCGGAAGTTCCTTTGTTTAGGTCTTCATTCTGCAAACTCTTCACCACTTTCGTTACCGTAAAATAACTATGTACAATCCTTAATGATTAGAATAACATTTTTATCGAAAAAATAACAAAGAAAAATGCATATGTGTAAAATTTGAAAGAGCGCCAGCGAAATATGCTAAAGCGCTCCTTTTTAAGTTAGGCTACCCCATAGCCTTGATCTTCTATCACCTTTATTAGTTTTTCCTTATCAGCTTTTTTCGGATCATACTCGATTTCTATGTGTTCGTCGTGAAAGGCAATTGCAACGCTTGCCACGCCATCAATGGAGAGAAGGGCATTTTTTACCGCCTCTTCGCAGTGGCTGCAGGTCATGCCCACAACTTTAAGTGAAAATTTTCCCAATGTCTGTGCCTCCTTTTTCCATGTAAAACCTTCGTTTATTAATACCTCATTTAAGGATGTTAATAAACATCGGGTAAACAGCAGACGGCTTGATATATGCCCACTCAGGAATCATACTTCCCCCTCAATATGGACAACAAGAAAATAAAAGATTAATGTTTTGCCAGTACAGACCATATTTTATTATATAGTCTCATATTTAATATCCGCATCCATCCTCCTATCCTTTTCACCAGAATGACCTTAAGCCTACCATCACTTTTTAAGGGGTGAATATTATGATAAGCGCAGTATTATGGCTTAGTTTCGCACTTTCATTGATCAGCCTTATTGCCGGAGTCATGAATCAGTCATGGAAACTTGCATTTTTAAGCTTCCTTCTTCTGCTTCCCTTAGGCTATTATTTATCAGGTGCAGAAAACACTCTCCGTTTCCTGTCAGCACTTCCCGCTGTTCCCCTCATATTAGCTGTTATATTCTATTTTCAATCAGGGAAAAGCAGTCTCAAGCAAAAAGAAAAATAAAAGAGGCCATTATGGCCTCTTAGATTTTTTTAACAATATCGAAGTATTCTTCCAACGTCCATTTCTTTTCATAAATGACTTTTGCAGCCTCTGTACCCACATATCGGAAATGCCAAGGCTCAAATTTATAACCTGTGATGGCTTCTTTTCCTTTTGGATAGCGGAGAATAAAACCGTAGCGATGTGCATTTTCAGCAAGCCACTTTCCTTCCTTTGTTTCCCCGAATTCTTCTGAAAGCTCAAGGTTTGCACTTCTGCTTGAGATATCCATTGAAAGGCCTGTCTGATGCTCACTGCTGCCTGGAATGGCAACAGCCAGAACTGCTTTTTCTTTTCCTACTCTGTTTACCTCTGCATCAAAAACCTGTGATTGCCGTGTAAATGAACGATAACCGGAAACTGCAAACAATTCAACACCTTCATTTAACGCTCCGGTAAATAACTTTTCCAAAGCAAGTGCAGCGTCCTGCCGCATATAGCTTTTTTCCAAATCTAATTTCCCATAAGAAAATGCAACTTCAGGGATGATTAACTTGGAAGGTTCATAGCCATCCGGAAGGCTGAATTGTTTATTCACAAGGGCCATTACATTTTCAGGATTCTGAATTATATTTCTGCCATTGACAACTTTAACATCATTAAAATATGTTGCTTCCAATGAAAGAGGATCATCTTTAATAATTTCTTCTTTGTCCACATTGCCCGCTTTCTCAGCACTGTTTTCTTGCTCTTTTGAGGTTTCATCTTCTTGAGGAGGCTCCTCTAGACTTTTTTCTCCCCCCAGGAATGGAATTTTTTCAATAAGCGGCTGGACCTTATCTAAATATGGATCAAGCTGGCTGCAGCCTGTAAGCATGAGACTAAGTATCCCTGCCATAATTATGGTTTTCTTCATTCAATTTCACCTGACTTTTTTGTATAGCTACAGCGCCTCCCCCCCCCCCCCGAGGTGCAGGGGTGCAAGGCGCTTCCGCTTTTCTTTTTCTTTGCAACATTACTATTTTAACACTTCATGTCAACTAGTCCATAATTGTGTGAAAAACAGGACAAACGGCACAAATTGCTTTTTGCGTATTTTTAAATTTTTTTAATTTTTGACATCAAAAAAAAAAAAATAAAACTGGCTCTTAATGAACCAGTTTCCATATCCTTTTCCTTTATTCCTGAACAGCAGCCTCAAGTGCAACTTCAATCATTTCATTGAAGGTAGTTTGTCTTTCTTCAGAAGATGTTTCCTCACCTGTGAGGATGTGGTCGCTGACTGTTAAGACAGAAAGCGCCTTACGGCCAAACTTCGCTGCAAGTGTATATAGCGCAGCCGTTTCCATCTCAATCGCCAAAATCTGATATTGTGCCCATTTTTCGTGGTCAGCATTGTCATTATAGAACATATCAGCTGTGAATACATTTCCGACTTTAAGGTTTAATCCTTTTTCGACACCTGCATCATAAGCTTTTTTCAAAAGATCGAAGTTAGCTGTCGGCGCAAAGTCCACTCCTCCGAAAGTAAGCCTGTTCATTTGGGAATCGGTAGAAGAGCTCATTGCCAGAATTACATCCCTTACTTTCACATCTTTTTGAATCGCACCGCATGTGCCTACTCGAATTAAGTTTTGAACATTGTAGCTCTGCATCAGTTCATTAATATAGATGGAAATGGATGGCACTCCCATGCCTGTACCCTGAACTGATATGCGTTTCCCTTTATATGTTCCAGTATAGCCAAACATGTTGCGGACTTCATTGTAGCATTCTGCATTTTCCAAAAATGTTTCTGCAATATATTTTGCACGAAGAGGGTCTCCAGGAAGCAGGACCGTATCCGCAATTTCGTTTTCTTTAGCACCGATATGTATGCTCATAATCAAAACCTCCAAATTATTTCTGAAGCCTCTGTAAATGCTTCCAAGTCAAACTATACCATATGTGCCATCACTTAGAAACAAATTACATAAGGCATGTTTTTTCTCTGTACGGGAAAGCTATTTTTAGCTTTTCCAAAGGAGGTTGTAATCATGCCGAAAAAAGGAATGAGCAAAAAACTAAGGCAGGCCGTACAGCATGCCAATGAGACAAATCCATCTTCCAGGGCTAATACCGAGCCCAATACATCCAAAACGGTTAAAACAATAAGCAATCGATAAGCGGAGGGATTAGGATGGGCAAGAAGCATCGCAACCGTATAAATTCACCAAAGAAAAATAATCATATTCCTGCAGAAGCAATTATTGCAGAGCAAGAAGCACACGGCAAAGAATACACTGCCAATAAACGCAAAAACGGCCCGGGTTCCAACATTGAATAAAATTTTTATAAAAAGAAGCAGGAGAGCTAAAGTGCCCTCCTGCTTTTTCATTTAACGTATATGTATTCGATTAACTTCTTCCCAGCCGCCCGGCTTTAGCTGATAATAAAATTGCCCTCTCCTGCCTTCATCAATATAGAGTATATCCCCTGTGGAAATAAATCGGCCATCAAAATCCCCAGGGATCCGGTCATGCACATTAAACTTCCTAAAAACTGAATCCAGACATTCCACATGGGTTAAAGCTTCTACATTTAGGCGATATACTTGCTGAAAGCCTTTTTTGTCCCTAAATTTAGGTGTTTGAAAGATCGTCACATCAAATTCTTTTCTTTTGATTCTTGTTAATTCCTTCAGCATATGGCATCCCCCTCTTATTCCATGCATCCGCTTGGCTGATTTACCTATTAATTGAATTGATCTGTCAGCTGCTTTGACGAATAAGGTCTTCAAAAGCATTTTTATGGCATTTTTTTATTTGCGGCCAAAATTTCTAATAACAATTTTTTATTACTGTTTAATTAGCCATTTTTCTTGTCGTTTCCTCCATAAAAAAAATACTACTTTTGTCGATTCACGGCTTTTTTCACAAAGAAAACGCTTTCAAAAGTATCCAGCCTGCATATTATGTATAAAAGTCTTTTCGGGAGGTGATGAAAATTGTTGGTATCCAAAAAGCCTGTTTTATATTCAATCCTTATCGGATTGGCAATAATGACTATTTCTTATTTTTTTCAGCCTCTCATGCCTTTTCAGTCTATCGCACACAGAGGCGCATCTGCACTTGCACCGGAAAACACGCTTGCATCATTTGAAAAAGCTATTGAATTGGGCTTTGACTATATCGAGTTAGATGTAAGGCTGAGCAAGGATAAACAGCTTGTCGTTATCCATGACGCTAATGTTTTGCGCACTACCGACGGAGAGGGACTGATTGAGGATTTGACGGTCAGGGATATAAAAAAGCTGGATGCAGGATCCTGGTTTTCTCCTGCATTTGCCGGTGAAAAAATCCCATTATTAAATGAAGTATTAAAAAAAGTCAGCGGAAAAACAGGAATCATAATTGAAATGAAATCACCTGAAAATCAGCCTGGCATGACAGAGATTCTGGCAGACATGCTAAATTCTTATAAACCAGACAATCACATAAAAGTCCAATCTTTCCACATTAATGAGATGAAAAAATTCCACCAGCTTGCACCCGAAATTCCTGCAGGCCTGCTGCTGAGCAAGCACCTGGATTTGTTTCATTTGGCATCCTACCGCGATTTTGCCTCTTTCCTATCTGTTCACCATCTCTTACTTTCCAAATCCTTCATTAATCAAGCTGAGTTATTCGATTATGAGATATACTCGTGGACCATCAGCAAGCAATACCAGTTTGCAGACATGCAGCGGCTCGGTGTTCATGGAATTATTTCCGATGATGAGAAGAAAATTCCCGACTCAATCATGTACGTGCTAATCACCCCATTTTTAAAAGGACAGGATTTTCTAAAAACACTTCTGGCATAACTATATGCATTCCACAGCCGCAGTCTGAGCATAAAAAACGATGGGCTTCACCCATCGTTTTCATTAGCATTTATTTAGGCATATTTTGCAATGACAGACTGAAGCTTTTGCTGCATATAAGGAATATCTGCATTTGTAACAGTGAAACGGACAAAGGTTTCATCCATTTCCAGTGCTTCTGCCAGGAATCCGCCCAGCCCTCTCGCTTTGCGGTCTACTTGTATCATGATTTCTGTCTCTCCATTTGACTGCGGAAAAAATACAACTTCCAGTTCATCCAGCTTTCCTCTGAAAGGACCGGAGACTGGAACAAATTCAAACTCTTGTATAAACGGCAGCCTCCTGCGGAGGCGGTGCGGAGCCTGTTCGCATTCTGCTTCCCGCAAACGGAATCCCATACTCGAAACAGCGTTCAATACAGAATCCATTAGCGGGTTTGCCACGACTCGAATATAATCCTTATCGGCAGGATCCACTGCGTTTTTTATATCCAGCCCAGTCGCCACCCAAATTTTTGTTTTCCCAAAAGACAAAGGCGTGTCAGCTGGAAGATTAAAAGTAAAAGGAATTTGCTTTCGTTCATTCGCAGCCAGGGTGAAGGCTTGAGAGAGCCTGAAACGGTCAATCAAACCCGAGACTGTATATTTTTTATCATCTGATTCTTTAATGTAAGTAGTATTCAATGAAAGATAAATATCATCGATCTTCTGTTCGGTGCTTCCCCCTGTGATCTCTACAACACCATTAAGGGCTTCACCTGGGGCTGCTGAATCCTTTTCAAGTTTCGTATCGACTTTTGCCGACCCAATTCCCACACTTGCCAGGACCTTATTAAAAAATGACATATGCTTCTCTCCCTAGTTCTTTTTTTATTTTATTTCTTTCCCAATTGAAGATTTACCTTCCAGCCGGCCAACCTTTTTAACCATCTCCGGCGGTCTTTACTATATAACACAAAGCACTTGCTTCATTTAGATGTACGTGTTCATAACAAGAAAAGTTTCATTTTTTATATGTGCTGCTACATATTTTTTTATTTGCAGAAATTGCTTTACCATTTTTCAGCGTTTTCTTTTAAAGATGTATCAGAATATGTATGTGCATGATGTTCCTGCTGCTCCGCAAAAAAATGACGAGCACCTTTCCTCGTCATTTTTCTATATTAGTCATCTTCAATTTCTTCATCAATGATGCACTTTTGCAGCAGGTATTCAAATGTGATATCTGCAAGTTCATCCAATTCTCCTTCAGTAGGCACATAACCTCTTTTTGCCAGCTCATGAAAGAAAAACTCAGCAATTTCTTCCGTATCTATTACGACCTCTATTTCCTTCACAGCAACGCCCCCTTTGTACAAAATGTATGAAGCACTGAATGGATTCATGCAAAACAACTTTCAGAAAAGTTATATTCTTTATTTTGTTTTACAGTGCATTTTTCTTCAATTAGGACATACAAATAGGATAAGCAGCTAATATCGATCCATTTTATTCAGTAATTGAGGAGGCAGTGACATGTCAAGTATATCCAGACTGGTCCTAATCATTAAAGAAGATGTCAATCGTGAAGAAAGCTCCATTATAAATCTTTATAGCAATCTATTAAATGCTTTATTTAAGCTGGTCATATGGTTTGGCATCCCTTTTTTGCTGTATCTCCTAATCACTTGGCTCTAAGAAGCTTAGACCTCTGAGCTGCTTTTGCTTTTTACACAGTGCTCTTATCATCATTATTGGCAATATGCTTCAGTTTTCTGAGTATTACCCGCATGATATGCTTATACTCATCATCCTGAAACATTTCATAAAGAATACGATAATCATTATATATATCAAGCAAACCATCAATCAGCACTTTTCTTTCTTTTATGCCTTCAAGCAATTCCTTTTCTGCCTTGCGGAATGAATGAGCGGATTCCTTTAATTCAGGCAGCTTTTCTTTTTTATTTATCATATAAAGGAGTCCCAGCTTCTGGATAAAGGCATCTGCACTTTCAGCATCCGCAACGAGTGTCAGCTCTTCCTCTCCTGCCTCCAGCCATTCCCCGTCATTAATTCTCGAAAGCTCATAAATAACATCTTCCCATGCGTCTTCTTTGTATCTCCAAATTTCCGTCCTGAAGCCTACTATTTTGAAAAGATCCGAACCATACCCCTTGACTTGGACAAGGTCGCCAAAAAAGTATTTATATTCGATGTCAATATGCTCCTTTTCCATAATCTCACCTTCATACTCAGACAGCATTTGAAGGCTGGATTCCATATATAGACCTTCGCTTTTATTGACTTCATAGACGTACATATCATCTAGCCATTTCACATCTGTTACTTTTCCGACTGTACCATAAATAGTGATCACGACTGTATCACCGATTTTGTACTTTGGTTTCTTCTTTTTGCTCATTTCCTCCATCCTCTCAATGACTGAGTCGTGAGTATTGAATACAATAGTATATGCACTTTTTATGAAAATCGTCCGTACGTTCATCACAATCAAACAAAAAGCGCAGACGTCCCATTATAAATAAAAGCTCTTCTCTCATAGATTGTTGTTTTAATTCAGCCCGTTGCTTTCCGCTGCGGGCACGTGCTTTCCGTGGAGAGGGACATTGAATATGCTTCCTCGAATGTGCACCGCACGAAGGAAATGCGTCAGCATTTTCGAGGATCAAGTGCCCTCCTTCCAATCAACTCAGTAAATTAAACTAAGATATTAAAAAGCAACCAACTTTACAAAATCAGCCTAAATAAAAAACACTCCAGAGTCGGAGTGTTTCCATGAATTCATTTAGCTTTCAGAAAGAATATACAATTCCCAGACTTCATCAAAGACAGACATGCTCTCAGGATAACTTCCGTTCATTTCAAGGTAAGAGCTGATCTCATCATAATCATAGGCTGTTTTCGGAAAGCTGTGATCCTCATAAGCATCATTGGCAAAACGGCTGATGTGATCCTTCGGTGCAGGGTGCCTGTACTTCATTAAAAAGTGATAGAAAGTTTTGGACATACTAACGCCTTCCTTTTTTCTGTCGTTCATTAATTTATTTTCTACTATAATTGAAATGTGCTCAGTTCGTCTACTAATTCATAAGAAAAGCGGAAGGCGCCCGCTTATAAAGGAACGCAGACTAAAAACGCCACGTCCTGTGGCAACGTCTGCATGACCCACATCCTGCTTGCGCTAGACAGTTCACGAAGTTCAAAGATATAAAACGTACATAAGTCAGTCTAACGGGTAATAGGAAAACAATCAAGTATTTATATAGACGCAAAAAGAAACGGCAGCTGCCGAAATTGGAGCCGCCGTTTTTCCTAGGCTAATAGGGGCTTGCTTTTAAAAACCTCCAGATAATGAAGCTGGTGACCATCTTTTTCGTGGACCTTGAATGTGAATCCATCAGCTTCAATCTCTGTTCCTATCTCTGCTTCCATATGCTGTGTCAGGAACCAGCCGCCAATTGTATCAACATCTTCATGCTCAAAATCTGTGCCAAGCAGATTATTGACATCGTCTATAAGAAGCTTGGAATCCAGAATATAATGGTTATCGTTTAGCTTTCTAATTTCAGGAACTTCGTCTTCATCAAATTCATCACGAATTTCTCCGACAATTTCTTCGAGTATGTCTTCAACAGTCACTAATCCGGAAGTTCCGCCATATTCATCCATTAAAATGGCAATATGGATGCGTTCTTTTTGCATTTTTACAAGCAGGTCATGAATCGGAATGCTTTCAATTACATGGATTACCGGGTTAATAAACGAGTCAAGCTCAAGATTCTCCGGGGTGATCTTGTTTGTAAGACTTGCCGTCAGAAATTCTTTTACATTAATAAACCCGCGGATATTGTCTTTATCCCCATCTTCAACTGGATATCGCGTGTAATTCTCTGTTTGGATAGTTTGCATAATATCTGCCAGTGTATCATCCGAGGCAATCGTAATCATCTCGGTACGCGGAACCATTATTTCTTTCGCAATTCTTTCGTCAAATTCAAAGATATTGTTCACGTACTTTAACTCATTTTTATTGATCTCACCGCTTTTATAACTCTCGGATAAAAGGATTCGCAATTCTTCTTCAGAATGGGCAATTTCATGCTCAGAAGCCGGTTTTAAACCAAATATGCCAACCAGTACCCGAGCAGATCCATTTAAGAACCAAATGAAAGGGAACATTAAACGATAGAACCAAATAATTGGTGTTGCGAACGCCATTGTAACGGCCTCAGCTTTTTGAATGGCAACGGTTTTGGGTGCAAGCTCACCTACAACTACATGCAGGAAGGTGACTAAAGCAAACGCAATGCCAAAGGATAAAATATGAGTTAGCGATTCGGCGATTTCAAATCTTTCAAATACCGGGTGCAATAATTTTTCAACTGTCGGCTCACCCAGCCACCCCAAACCTAATGCGGTTATGGTAATCCCTAACTGACATGCTGATAAATACTCATCAAGGTGAGTAACGACTCTCTTAGCTGCAATAGCCCTTTTATTGCCCTCAGCAATCAGCTGATCAATTCGGGAAACACGTACTTTTACAATCGCAAACTCAGTTGCTACGAAGAATGCGGTTAATGCTATTAATAGTGCAATCAGTAATAAATTTATGGTTGTCAACGAGCAGTCTTACTTAAAAGTAAGACATACACCTCCTAAAATGGTAATAATCCTTATAAAGTTCACTACTTAAATTGTGCCCAAATTGATATCCATAATGCTCCAAAAACCCAAAAAACTGTTTGGGCGCAGGATATTCAGTTAAGCAATAAAAGCAAGGTCTGAATTAATGATAAGCTTTCATGTGAAATGTTTTTTTTGACATATTCGTATTTTTCGGGATCAGATTTCTTCAGCTGAGAAAGTGCTTTTGTGACATCTTCCTCCAGATCCTGAATTTTAAGCCTTAGTTCAAGAACATCCACCTCTTCAGAAAATCGGCTGATAACTTTTTTCTTTATTTCCTCCAGCGATAAACCATCCGCTTTACATCTTTCGATAAAAGCAATCCGTTCGATGGCGGAATAATCATAATAGCGATAATTTGAAGGGGAACGTTCTGCTTTTAGCAGGCCAAGTGAAGTATAGTAATCAATCGTTCTCTTAGTAACCTTTGCTTTTTCAGCCAATTCTCCTATTCTTAACTTCTCAGCCCCATGAGGATTCCTCCAAACTGTTACGTGATGGTTATGAAACTAATTATACTAAAAATTAATAGAAAATCAATGAATTTGAATAAAGAAGCAAGCAGGAAGGAAGAGATTTCCATAAAAAAAACAACACCGGATAACCGGTGTTATTTATATTTTAGGCTTTAACGGCCTCATTCTTTGCTTCTGTTTCCGCTACAATCACTGCACATGCAGCATCACCTGTAATGTTGACTGCCGTTCGCGTCATATCAAGCAGACGGTCAATACCAATGATTAATGCAATCCCTTCAACAGGAAGATTGACAGAGTTAAGGACCATGGCAAGCATAATCAAACCGACACCTGGCACACCAGCTGTACCAACACTGGCAAGAACGGCAGTCAGGACGACCGTAATAAGCTGTGTCAATGTTAAATCAACATTATATACCTGAGCAATGAAAATAGTTGCAACACCCTGCATGATGGCTGTTCCATCCATGTTGATGGTTGCACCGAGAGGCTGAACAAAGCTGCTGATTGATTCAGGAACCTTCAAATTTTTCTGAGCAGTATTCATGGAAATCGGCAGTGTCGCATTACTGCTTGATGTACTGAAAGCAACACCCATGGCCGGCGCAAAGCCTTTAAAGAACCATAGCGGGTTTTTCTTTGCAAGTAAAGCAATAGAACCTCCATAAGTTAAAATCGCATGTATAAACAATGCAAGAAGAACAACGATCATATAAAGTCCCATAGCTTTAATGGCACTCAGACCCTGACTGCCTACAGCAGAAACGATAAGTCCGAATGTTCCATAAGGGGCAAATCTCATCACCAGGTTAACAAGGTACATCATCATGTCATTGCCTTGTTCAATAAGGTTTAATATGCCTTTTGTTTTATTGCCAAGCATGGTTAGTGCAAATCCGACAAAAATTGAAAAAGTGATAATCTGAAGCATGTTGCCTTCCGTGAAGGCTTTTACCGGATTGGTTGGAATAATATTTAATAATGTCTCTGAAACAGGAGGAGCCTCTTTAGATTCATACTCTACGTTTGTTACGTCAAATTCACCAACGTTCCCTGGCTGGAAAACAGCTGCCAAAGCAAGACCGATGACGATTGCAATGCTGGTGGTTACCAGAAAGTAGGAGATGGTCTTAATCCCAATTCTTCCTAACTTCTTAGGATCACCGAGGCCTGCTGTCCCAAGAGTGATGGAAAAGAAGACGATCGGAACAACCAGCATATTGATGAGATTTAAAAAGATTTTTCCAAGCGGAGTAAATAAAAACTTGTCTAGCTCGGGGAAAATGCCAGGTGCAAATAAGTTAATCAAAAGACCTGTGATTCCCCCGGCGATTAGAGCAATAATAATTTTAGTTGATAATTTCATACACGTTCCTCCAATGAATAATGTAAAAAAATGTAAACTGGAAACAAAAAATATTTTGCCTTTCCTATATTACCCCCAAAAAACATAATCCTAACTAAAAAAGGCAACAAAAAAACACAGAGGTAATAACCACTGTGCATTTATGCAGTGTTTCCCTCTCAACACGCTTACGAGGTTAGCTGTCGGGTTCGGGTCTTGAGAGTACCCTACCTGTAAAAGGATTCACCCCAGGTACTTTTATAAAAAAGTACAGTTGGTTCCCCCGCTCAATTAAGATTAAGCGAAAAATTATTAATGATTTTTTAATATATTAACAATAATCATAAAAGTTGTAAATCATACGATTTTCTTATCTATGATTACTATTAATTAAATAGTAATTTAATAGAAAAGGTCAATAGATTTTTGAGCAATAAGATTAGAAGTTAAGCCAGCTTAAAAGAGGATGTCTTTTTTTGTCCTTCACTTTCAGTTCCTTCTTATTCAGCTTGTCTTCATGTTCCGCCAGCCACTCTTTTAACTCTTCTTTATCCTTGCATTGCGTATAATAAGTCTCGCCGTTTTTCCCAGTGGCACTCACAACATATCTGCATGTATTTCCCATAAAGCACCCTTTTCAAAGTAATTTCTTATAGAATTATAACAAGATTTATGACAATGTCCACCCTTATTTTTTAGGATTATGGGTAGTTTTGTTTTTAGGAAAATTGCTGATGAAAATATGACTGGAAAAACCCAGCTAAGATTTCCGCTGGATTTTTTTTCGCTTCTGACTTTAACCAATTGGTTCAGCAGCTTTATTGATTATGGGGAAAGTTTTATCCTGTTGTCAGAACCTGGGGGAATGGCCTTTCCTATTTGCGCAAAACTGTAATAAAGCCTTCCAGAATATCGTGACTGACAGTAAACCCTTTGCGTGTATAAAATTCAAGGGCCTCTGTATTCCCATTTGACACATAGATAAAATAATCTTCAACATCTTTAAATTGACTTAACCATTCCATCGACATGTTAAAAAGCACTGATCCAATTCCATATTGCCTGTAGCCATCTTTTATATAGAATTGTGATAAGCACCCAACATTGTCTTTCCCCACTGAATTTAAATCAAAAAATGTGGCGAAATCATTAGAGTAGGCTTCCTTCGGAGAAACATTGGAATAGACATAGCCCACAATTTCTTCATGGTCCTTAACAATCACAATATAATTATGTATAGCAGATTTTGCGGATGGAATCATCCTTGTTTCAAAATTCATACTGTCAAAACGCTCAGGTGTTATATGTGCCTTAGATTTCTGGAAAGTCATCAGCTCATTGCATAAATCCCGGCAAAGGCTGATTTTTTCTTCTGTTATCACTTCATATTTTAAATTCATACAATTCACCCCCTTAGTTATCATTTTATATTGGAATGCCTTCATTCGTCCAAAAAAGAGGGAAATGATCTTTGATAGAGAAATTAATTTTTAAAACTAATTTCAAAAGAGGGACCATAATGATTAAGGAAATTAATATTAAAGACCGAAAAGCTGCTGAGCAGGTTCTAAGTGTACAGCTTCCCGCGTATAAAATTGAGGCTGAAATCATTGGATGTCCAGATTTACCGCCTTTGAAGGATACGGCTGATGCCTTGCGAATAACCGGAGAGACCTTCTTTGGGTATTTTATTGGTGAAACATTATGCGGTGCGATTTCGTTTAAAGAGGAAAATAATGTTTTAGATATTCATAGATTGATTGTTCATCCTGAACATTTTAGAAAGGGTATTGCACAAAAGCTGCTGAACTTCATTGAACTGAGGCCAATGATTGAAAAAATGATTGTCACAACAGGTTCTAAGAATACACCTGCTGTCGCTTTTTATTTAAAGAATGGTTTTAAAGAGCTTGAGAAAATAGAGATAAATGAATCACTGACTATTACTGCTTTTGAGAAATATTTGTTATTACTGGATGATTAAGCGCTTCTTTCAATTGGAAGAATCATGCTTATTACCGAAAATATTAGAGACCGTTATTCCTGTCCCGCAATTGTTTTAGGTCATGGAATAATACCTTAAAGGGGAATACTCATGTTAATTAAGAATTATGATAAAAGGTTAAGTTCTGTAATTAATAATGCTGGTTTTTCTGGTGTCGTACTTGTTAAAGAAAACGAAGATATGATCCTTCAATTAGCAGAGGGGTATGCTGATAGAGCAAATGAAACTCCAAATAATCCAGGCACCAGGTTTGGCATCGCCTCCGGGTGTAAGGTTTTTACGGCGGTTGCTATTTGTCAATTGGCCGAGAATGGATCCATATCATTTGAAACAAGACTAAAAGATGTATTGGAGGATGTTTTTCCCTTCTTTGATGAGACAATGACCATTCATCACTTGTTAACCCATTCATCTGGAATGCCTGACTATTTTGATGAGTCAGTTATGGATGATTTTGAGGACCTGTGGAAAGAAAGGCCAATGTACCTATTAAATCATCTTAGAGATTTTCTTCCTATGTTCCAGAATAAAAAAATGATGTTCAAGCCGGGGGAGAGATTTCATTATAATAATGCCGGATATATACTTTTGGGTTTAATTATAGAGAAGAAGGCAGGAATGAGTTTCCAGGATTATATCCAGTCCCATATTTTTGAACCATGCGGAATGAAGGATTCAGGCTTTTTCCGATTTGACAGTCTTCCTGGAAATACAGCAATTGGTTATATAGATAATGAAGAAGATGGGACATGGAGAACCAATATTTATTCATTGCCCATTAGAGGCGGTTCTGACGGAGGAGCCTATGTTACTGCTCAGGATATGACCTTATTTTGGGAAGCATTGTGTAATAACAAGCTCCTGAGCGAAGAGTATACTGAAAAGCTTATGAGCCCGCATGCCAAAGCAGATGAGAATGAATATTACGGCTACGGATTATGGATCAGCAAGAAAAACGGATCCATCTTCAAATATCACCTCATGGGCTATGACCCGGGAGTCAGCTTTCATTCTGCCTATTATCCTGAAAGCGGAATAACCCTCGTAGTGCCATCAAATAAATCATATGGTCCCTTCAAAATAATGGGAGAGATTGAAAAGGACTTGTAGAGAAGTTAGATACAGACGCGCAGTTTTGTATCTGAGCGGGTCTGTTAAAAAAGGGGCGGTTATATGAATTTTAATTTAAGAGAAGCTATGGAGATTCTTGAACGGACACCCCGTACGCTGGATTCATTGCTAAGCGGGCTATCTTCGGAATGGCTTAAAGGCAATGAAGGGGATGGCACGTGGAATGCAGCCGAGGTGGTTGATCATTTGATTGATGGTGAGGAGAAAAATTGGATTCCGCGGCTGAAATTGATTCTGCAGGAAGGGGAAAGCAAGCCATTCCCTCCATTTGACCGGTATGCTCATTTAAATGTGTCAGATGATCTATCACTTGAAGACAAGCTTGAAGCCTTTAAGACCCTTAGAATGAAGAATTTAGCCACACTTACTGGTATAACTGATCTGGAAACTCATTTCGAAAAAACAGGGCTTCATCCGGCATTTGGTCCAGTTAGAGTCAGGGAATTGATTTCCACTTGGGCAGTGCATGACCTTACGCATATTTCACAGATTTCAAGAGTATTGGCAAATAGATACAGGACAGATGTTGGTCCTTGGATTGAGTATTTGGGCATTTTAAAAAAAGAAGAACTTTAAATAAATTACATTAATGTTAAGTATTGTAAAATAGTAAATTTTTGGGACCAATACCTCATGCTATGTCCGAAGGTGTTCATTTATACTTGGAGATGATTGTGACTTTTCTGAATATTTATAAGTCCTTTCAAAAAAATGTGGAGGCGAATGAATGCTGAATCGTAAGAAAAAAGGCCTGCTGTTATCATTTATTTTGGTTACTGTCATTCTGATCGTGATGCAGCCCATTCAAAATTCAATAACCAGGGCAGCTGCCGGGGATGGGTCCTGGTCATCACCTTATTCCGTTTCACAGGGAATCAGTACTCAAAACAACTCTTCCAAAACTGTTCAAGGCTATGTGGTAGGACAGCCGACTGCGGCAAATACGGTTATTTCCAGCGGGTTTCCAAATGACTATGCTTTGGCTCTGTCAGATAGTCCATCAGAGACCAGCACAGACAGGATGCTTTATGTTCAAATACCTTCCTCGTTCCGATCAGCTTTTGGTTTAAAATCCAATCCATCTTTGATTGGAGAAAAAATTAAGGTAACCGGAACGCTTACCGCCTATTTTTCTCATCCAGGGCTAAAAGATGGAACTGCCTTCGAACAAGCTGGTGATGGAACAGTCGATCCCGGCCCGGAACCAGGGGGATATTATGATGATGCAAACGGAAAAACTGGAGAGGATTTAAAAACAGCCCTCCATACAATCATTGATGACCACACGGAAATTTCCTATTCGAATGTATGGGAAGCGCTGCGCGAAACTGATGAAGATCCTGCCAATCCCAATAACGTCATTCTTTTGTATACTGGCCGCTCTCAGGGGAAATTCACTAATGGTTCTGGCGTCAATGATTGGAACAGGGAGCACGTTTGGGCTAAATCGCATGGGGACTTTGGTACAGCGATGGGTGCGGGAACAGACCTGCATCATTTGCGGCCAACAGATGCTTCCGTAAACAGCTCGAGAGGAAATCTTGACTTTGACGATGGAGGCACCCAGCATTCAGAGGCACTGGGAAACTACTATGATTCAGATTCCTGGGAACCAAGGGATACGGTAAAAGGCGATGTTGCGAGAATGCTTTTTTATATGGCTGTCCGTTATGAAGGAGACAGCGGAGAGGTGGATCTGGAGCTGAACAATCAGGTCAATAATGGCTCTGCTCCTTATCATGGCAAAATGTCTGTCCTGCTTGAGTGGCATAAGGAAGATCCAGTAGATGATAACGAGCGGAAAAGAAACGAAATCATCTATTCTGATTACCAGCATAACCGCAATCCATTTATAGATCATCCCGAGTGGGCATCAGCAATTTGGGAATAACCTTCTGGCAGCACTTTCCGTACAGGGAAGTGCTTTTTATTTTACATGCTATGTAAAAAAAAAGATTGACAAGAGTTTTACATGGGAGTAATTTATATTTATTAATTTCATAGTAACCTTTTTGCTGAATCATTTTGAGCGGGGGAACCAATTTTGATAAACCTGGTTTATCTTGGGGTGAATCTTAGCATATTAAAGCTAAGAAGGGATACTCTCAATCCCTAATCCGACAGCTAACTCCGTAAGCCGAATCGAGAGAAGGGTTGATGGAAACCATTAGCCATTCTTTTATTAAGAGTGGTTTTTTTGTGTTCATTTTCAAAAAGAAGGGAATTTCTTCAATGAAAAAACAGTATGCTGTATTTGGTTTAGGCCGCTTTGGCGGAAGTCTCGTAAAGGAATTTCATGAATTGGGTGTGGAAGTGCTCGCAATTGATGTCGACCAGGAGAAAGTAAATCAATACTCACAGTTTGTGACATATGCAGTTCAAATCAATGGTATCGATGAAGCTGCGATAAAGCAATCAGGAATAAAAAATATTGATCATGCATTTGTTTCATTTGGTGAAAATATTGAGTCCAGCATTTTGACATCCCTGTTATTAAAAGAAATGGGGATTCCAAAGGTATGGGCAAAGGCACATAATGAGTATCATGCCAGGGTGCTCGAAAAAATTGGCGTCGATCGTGTGATCCATCCGGAGCGGGATATGGCTAAGCGGATTGCCCACCATATTGTTTCAGAAAAAATGATTGATTATATTGAGCTGTCTGAAGATTACAGTATGGTTGAGATTGTGGCTACAGATAAAATCTCAAGCAAATCCCTATCTGAATTGAATATAAGGGCTAAGTATGGCTGTAATATCGTGGGGATTCAGCGCGGGAAAGAAATAATCGTTACTCCGCCAGCTGAAGAGGTCATTTTAAGGGGAGATGTCCTGATTGTAATGGGACACAATAATGGAATTGGCAGATTTGAGAGGCATGGAGTATAAGCTTTTTCAATGATGTTTACCATTTAAATGAAGGAGATTATGGACCATGTACAAAGAAACCAGAAAGACAAGAAGAATTGAGCGGCCCAGCACATGGATCAGGATGAATCCTGCCCAGGCTTTGTCTGTTGGCTTTTTAATTCTAATAGCCATTGGCACCCTGCTGCTCATGCTCCCTTTTTCGACTAGTGACAGACATCATTTATCGTTTATTGATGCATTATTTGAAGCGACCTCTGCCGTATGTGTAACAGGTTTAGTCGTCGTGGATACACAAACAACTTTTACTGTTTTTGGCCAGGTAGTTCTTATGGCTCTTATACAAATAGGCGGACTTGGTTTTATGACCTTTGGAGTTCTCATTGCCATTATGCTTGGGAAAAATATTGGCTTAAAGGGAAGGCTGATGATACAGGAATCATTAAATCAGCTTACAATTGAAGGGATGGTCCGTCTCGTAAAATTCGTGGTGGCTTTTACTCTGATTGTTGAAGCAATTGGCGCCATCATTTTGGCTGTTCGGTGGGCAGAAGATTTTGGATTTCCGCAATCTTTATATTATGGGGCTTTTCATTCTGTCTCAGCTTTTAATAATGCCGGGTTTGATATCATGGGCGACTTTAGCAGTGTTACCGGTTATGCAGGTGACATTACTGTCATTATGACGTTAAGCTCACTGTTTATCATCGGGGGGATTGGCTATATCGTGCTGCTTGATTTAAAAATCAATAAAAGCTTGCGGAAACTTTCTCTCCATACCAAATTGGTTTTGCTGATGACA
>NZ_CAXQGS010000045.1:0-28769 GCF_964223445.1 Cytobacillus sp. | reverse complement strand
TACATTTTTTCTTTTATTAAGTATGCTGGTGCGCTATATCTTATTTATTTGGGCATCGTTTCGTTAAAGTCTCTATCGAATAAGCAAGAACCAGCTGATACGGATAGAAAGCATAAGAAGAACAAATGTAAGCAGACTTTACAATTAATGCCGATAAGCCAAATACCACAGCCATTGTATGGACCATCAGCCCAGCGACAGATCCGAACATCGTTTTAATGCCGCTTTTTTTCCCGCTAGAAATCGTGTTTTGTATTAAGATTCCAGTATCAGGTCCCGGCAAAATGACAAGCAGAAACGACATAAACAGAAATAACAGTAAATTCTCCATATCCCACCCACCTCATAAAAAATTTTAAGAATATTATATCAGTTTTTATGAAATTTCCAATAAAAAAAAGCAGTTTTCCTAAAGGAAAATCTGCTCCAAATTTCTTACGCTCTTACTTTTTCTAATCTTTCTTCCACTTCTGACTCGGAAAGACCGTGTTCAGCTACATAACGGTTCCTAGGATGCGTTCGGCATTCATCAGAACAGCTGCGCATATATTTATGCTCATTTTCTTCAGAGCATAGGATTTTCTTATTGCATGCAGGATTTGCACAGTTGACATAGCGTTCACAAGGCTCACCTGTGAAGTAGTCCTTGCCTACAATTACATGCTCCTTTTGGTTAACAGGAACGCCAATGCGGTCATCGAATACATAAAGCTGACCGTCCCATAGCTGTCCCTGTACTTCCGGATCTTTTCCATAAGTGACAATTCCTCCGTGAAGCTGTGCTACATCTTCAAATCCTTCCTTTACAAGCCAGCCGGAGAACTTTTCACAGCGGATGCCGCCTGTGCAATACGTAATGATCTTTTTATCGCCAAGCAATTCTTTATTCTCACGCACCCAATCCGGCAGATCGCGGAAATTTTTGATATCCGGCCTGATCGCCCCTCTAAAGTGGCCAAGATCATATTCATAATCATTTCGTGCATCTAATACAATTGTGTTTTCATCCTGAAGTCTTTCGAAGAACTCCTTTGGCTCCAGGTATTTGCCTGTAACCTCGTTCGGGTTCACATCATCTTCAAGGCGAAGAGTTACAAGCTCGGGACGTGCACGAACTTTCATCTTAGGAAATGCATGTCCATCTGCTTCATCTATTTTGAAAACCATCTCCGCAAAGCGCGGATCCTGCTTCATTGCTTCCATATACCGGTCTGTCTGTTCCACTGGTCCGGAAACAGTCCCGTTTATGCCTTCACTCGCAACAAGAATACGCCCCTTAAGGCCCAGCTCATCGCAAAAAGCTTTATGCTCCTTTGCGAACTCCTCAGGGTCCTCAATAGGAACATACATGTAGTAAAGTAGAACTCTGTATGGTTTTTGACTCATTTGTATTTCCACCTATCACTTAATATTTGCAAGATATATCTGTTAATAGGTTAAAACAATATATACTTACCTAGATAAGTATAACAGATGATGTCAAGTTTCAAAATTTCAGCGGTACGAAATAATGATGCAGCTTAAATCAATTCCCATGTGAACCACTTTCCATGTCCCTCTGTTTGGCCGACTAATTTCTTGTGCTCCTTGGAATCCAGATAATAATCAAGATGCAGATTCCGGTCCTTGATATTGTTATAAAGATGAAAGATATCCCTGCTTTGTCCGCTTGCTTTTATTTTTGCAAGCAGGTTCTCTTTTACTTCTTGGGGCATTTGATTCGCCACATGGGTGTGGAAAACACAAATTGAATGTTCTTCAGGTATTCCTTCAATCAAAATTGGCAAAAGCTCAACTCCATCTCCTTCAATCAGGCTGATTGGATTTGCTTTAACACATTGGGCTGCTTTTTCGAATAAAGTTCTTCTTTCATAGTGTTCTGGCCAGATAAGTGATTTCAGCCATAGAAAATCTTCCCCATTATTCAGGTCATTTATATGCAGATCAACTCCAGTTCTTGAAGCTACCGGCGGCATTTCTGGCGGTAAAATCGGAACATGGCCTCCTTTTATTTCAGAGGTTAAATGAACGTTCGTGCTTGGATTCCCAAATGTTTTTCCTGTTCCATAAGAGTATCTGTATTTATCCCAAAGAAGCTGCAGGCCTGCGCTTGTCCCGATTTCAATCAAGGCCAGGGGCTTTTTGGTTTGCTGAAAGATCCAGGCAAACACCGGGTACAAGTAAGCACAGCGCCTGACTTCGTTCGTCTGGACTAATTTTGATTTTACTATTTCTTCAATTTCCCGTGAATTTATCCTGCAGAAATCTTTAAAGCATTTGAAAGATTCCAGAGCGTTCCTTGGATTCTCCACTAAACTTGGATAGAATTCCTTAAGATCATGCTCTTTCCCGCTTAAAAGCAGATAATGAATGGCCCCAAGAAATAAATTCGGCACAGGCTGGCCTTCTCTCGCTTCAGATGCCAAACACAGCAATTCTTCATCCTCTGCAATCTTATAAGACAAGAACTCATAAAGCCCGCTCGATCCGTGACATTCATATTGTCCAAATGTTTTAAATCTGGATGCCAGATTAGGTTTTACCATTCTCCTTCCCCTCCTTTATAAGATGTAGGTATCTGCATTCCAGTGCTTTGAACCTGTTTTTCTCTTCCCAGCCCATCCGGCTTTTTGAAGCTCCCTTGCAATTAAAAGGTTGAAAAAACCGTGACCTATGAGAACGGCAAAGTGATGTTCTTTTGCAATAGAGGTTAATGTTAATGATGCTTGCTTTGCCCGCAACTTTGCATCTCTGTATGATTCACAGCCCTGTGAATCGCCGCATAACCATAGTAATCTTAATAAAACAGCCCAGGTATTTGGCCTTAATCTCATACCAGGAAATTTACCGGCAGGTATGGGGAAATCAGCTTCCCTGAATAATGGATCTGCTTGTATTTTCGCAGATGGATTTATGCTTCTGGCCGACTCGATTGACCTATTTAAATCACTTGTGAGTAAAAAAGGTGCTGAAATCACTTTTTCTATTACGTCAGCAGGACAAGTCTCACCCTCAAGAATGCCTAAGTGATTGTACCTTTCAACCCATTTTTTAAATTCACGCCTATTCATGCGGTGATTATCCATTTGCGATGACCTGCCATGTCTGATAAGTGTTATTTCCATTTAAAAACCCCAAAATTTATATATTTTTTTCCTTTATGGATAATTTAATTAACATGGAGGTGAATACCATGCGGGAACAAGAATATCCAAACGTAAAACTCGGCGGCAAAAAGGTACACGAAAAAGGAAACGGCGGAGACCAGGTGCGCGGACATGAACAGGAAAACAAAAACGGCACATTTAATACAAATCCTAAATCTGACCTTTAACCAAAATAATGGGACACCCCCATATTGAATGGCGGGTGTCTTTGAATTTATTTATGCCTAGTTTTTCTCATGATGTAATGGAAAAACGGTTCTCCATCAATCTCTATTTCGCCAGCAAGCTTGAATCCGCACTTTCGCAGAACTTTATTGGAACTGGCATTGCTTGTTAATGCAACAGCATTCAGTATTTCAAGAGCCGTCTTTTCAAAAAGAAATCCTATTAGCCCTTTTGCAGCAAGGGTAGAATAGCCTTTATTCCGCCAGTGCTTTGAGATGGCATAGCCAATTTCCCTGTTCGGTTCCGGCAATTCATCCTTTATTCCTGTATTGCAAAAGCCTATAAACTCTCCAGTTTCCTTTAGAATGATTCCCAAATTCAAAAATCCGGCATCTGTCAGGTCTGGCATTGAGGACTTAAATTTTTCATTCGCCGGAATTTCATAATTCTCCATCCAGTTCACCCGCTGTTCCAGTGTAGCCTGCGCACCTGGAATAAACTCATAAACTTCCGGCTGGGAAGTAATTTCATAGAGTGGCTGGACATCCTCCATCCGGTATTCCCGGAGGACTACTTCACCACAGTCAATCATGATTTCTTCCTTCATTTTTTTATCTCCAATGAGTATACTTCCAGTGTGTGTTCTTCGATAAAATCTATGTTTCTTCTATTTTTTACATATTCTAAGATTTGAGCTTTCATATTAGGATACAACACTATATAGGCCAGCTCTGAAAGCGGCACCCACCTAACTCCTGTCTGGTTAGGATCGGGATTTGAAGGCATTTTAGGCAATGAGCCTTCCCTTAACTGGCATTCAAACATTAAGCCCAGAGAATGTATCTGCCCATACCTGAATTCATTTAAGTGAGGGGCATATTCATAAACGAAAGCCAATGGGCCGACCATCACATCCACAGATGCCTCTTCTTTTGCTTCCCTTTTCACTGTATCAATAACAGATTCATTAGGTTCAGCCCCTCCTGCAGGCAAATTGTAATGAAGGCCTCTTTCATCCTGAAACTCAATCAGCAGAATCGAATTATTTTCGATAATAACTGCACCTGCTCTGACTCTAATATGATAAGTCATTCGGTCTCATCCGCCTTTTCTTCTATAGCTTGCTGCATTTAATAATAAAAGCAGCGGGTATAGCTTTGGTTTTTTCATAGGAATACCAGCGGTTGGTATGCCGCTGAACATCTTCCACAGTAAGACTGACGTCTTCAATTACCCTGTCAATCGCAAACCCATTTTCTATTAATAAATTAATATATGTACTTAGTTTATATTGCTGCATAATGGCAGGCTGGTTCCAGGCTATATGCTGATAGGAGCCTTCCTCATGATAGGATTTATCCATAATTAATGCTCCATTTTCAGCCTTAATCCGGTTATACATCGGATGTTCCCAGCTGAAAATAAACACCCCGCCTGATTTAAGGTAGGAATGAACATTTTTTAGCGTCTTGTCTAAATTCGTGGTCCATCCAATCGCATAGATGGAAAAAACGACATCGAAATATTCAGCAGGGATTCCCGGATTTTGTTCCATCGGGGATTCAAACAGCTTTACCTGCGAAGAAGAATTTACCAGAAGTTCCTTTGCAGATTCGATCTGCCTGGAAGACAAGTCCAATCCCCATAATTCACCTGCTCCTCGCTCGTCCAAATACTTTAGGGAATGCCCGCTGCCGCAGCCAATCTCCAGCATCTTTAAGCTGCGCACATCTCCGAACAATTGAAGGTCATCTTCAGTTGGCGCTAATGGTCCATATTCAGGCAGCGGATTGCGCCCATAAAACCTTTTAGCCGCTTCATCCCAGCTTTTCTTATTTAATTCCAGTGTTTCATTAATCATAAATAACTCCTTTATACCGAAAAATAGTAAACCTCTTCCTCTCCCCAAATCTCTCCGGTCGGGATAAATCCGAAGTTTTTATACAGACTTCTTGCGTGGCGATTATCTTTATGAACCGTTAAGCGGATTTCCTCGCATTTTGGAAATTTCGTTTTTATCCAGCAGATCATCTCGCCTAATGCTGCCCGGCCATATCCCCTGCCCTGATAATTCTGGTCAATAAAAAAACCGTTAATCCAATACATATTAATCGTGTCCGGTTCATAAGCATGCATGATAAAACCGACCATTTTTTCATTGTCATATATTGAGAATGGGATATATTCTACTGCATCCCCATCTGGTTTAATATATACCTTTGCTAGTGAAACAGCCGCTGATGGAACGAAATCACGCTGCGATTCTTTTACTTTCATCTTAATGACTTCTTCCCAATTGTCTCTTGTGACGGGTT
Source organism: Cytobacillus sp. (assembly GCF_964223445.1). NCBI lineage: Bacteria > Bacillati > Bacillota > Bacilli > Caryophanales > Bacillaceae > Cytobacillus > Cytobacillus sp. The sequence continues at coordinate 23,122 of NZ_CAXQGS010000045.1, read as the reverse complement.
TTAACTCAATGTTCATTAGCTCTACCCCTCTTACAATTTCCTGTTTTTCTTACCAGACTGAATAAAGAGGCTTACATAAGCTGATTCTCCATTTTCAACGTGGTTTTTGATTTTTGACACATCGATCTCTTTCTCAATCCGGACAACCTTAGCTTCGTTTGGGAGCAATTTAACGTTACTAGGATTACCGCTGTTCATCAGTGAAAGCATCTTTACATCCTCTTCAAATAAATATCTGTCATAAAAGCCGATAGTAAAAGACACTTCCTCATTGCTGTAATTTTCAAATGGCAGCTCACAAGTTCCCTGCAAAGTATCTTCACCAATCATTACAAACTTACATTGACTTTCATCTTTTATATAGGAAACGGCATTGATGCCATTTGCCAGCGTTTTTTGATAAGCCTCTGCCAGAGAAGGAGGAAGAAGGGAAACGATGATGATAACGGCAAAGAAAGATCTCAAATGGTATTTTTCAAGTGAACGATGAAGCAATACCATACCCAGGATAAGTAATATGAGAATAAATACTCCTGCAAAATGAAAGCCATCTGCTGATTTGATTGGAATATTTAAAATCGTTATTGCTGTATCACCTAGTGGATTTTCATGCGGAAAAGGAAAGTTTAGAGCCATGGAAATAACGATTAAGACAATTGATGTCAGAAAGAGCTTTTTATTTTTAATCAAGGCAGATCCTCCTTTACTTCTTTTCTAAGGATCCAAACGATGCCCCAAAAGCAGCTCCCATAGCAATGCCCAAAGCCCAATTTTCAAAAAGCATTCCAAAAACTAATCCCAGAGACAGACCAAATGCCATTCCGCTTCCTGAAAAACCCCAATTCATTTTTCTCATCCATTAAACCGCCTTTAAATGTTTTACCTTATATACGAACTAATGGAACTTTAGTTTCATATTTTTGGAAAAAGGCAGTTGGTTATCTTATTACCTCTGAGCAGCCAGCTGTCTTTTTATCACCCGGATTTGCCCGCGATGGCTGATTTCATCCTCCATAACGTGATACCAGAACCAAAAGTTATTAAAGGGCACTCCGTTGCTCCACTTACCTTCTTCGTATAGCCAGCTATCCTGTTTGGATGCTAAAAGTTTTAACGTTTTCTCTCTAATTGCTGACAGTTCCTCCAAGTAAAATTCAAGAGGATGGTTATTAATTTCATTCCTCGCCTTCTCTCCCAGTTCATACGCTGCAGCCCATTTTGAAAGTTCTTTGTCGTTAAGATCTCTATTTTCAAAAGTAATAATTTGGTGAACATATTCAACAAAAGCGATATGCTTCAGAAGTGATCCTATTGAATTACTGTTTTCATCAAGAAGAAAATCCAGCTCTTTCTGTGTCAACCCAGCAACATCTTTGAGAGTCACAGACCTGGCATGTTCAAGCATTGATACAAGATTTCCTATTTTTTCATCGTAGCCTTTCATATGCTTAATTCGATAATCTATCACTTTTAAATTCTCCATTCTTCTTTTTTCAGGGAAAAGACTGCCGGGTAGGCAGTCTTTTAACATTATGCTATCGTATCCAGCAGCTCTATATCTAAATCCTCTATAATTTCCCAGCTGTGATGGATTTCTATGTGCCACTTATTTTTTAGCCGTTTGTATCCGTTTTCTTCAATCCACTTGTGTAATTCCCTATAGGAATTTTTAATCTCATTATTAGGTCCTTTGTGCCGGATAGAGGCATATTTTTGCGGTGGAATTTCTAATGAGAACATACCATCAGGAATGCTAATAAATTCCTTCACCTCAATGCCAATCCAATATCCGTCTTCTTCAGGACAGTCTTCCTTCACTTTGAAGGCACCAACAAGCCGATCTGAATGTACAGCTCCCTTAATTTCTGGAAGGCGTTCCAATAATAGATTAATAGCACGCGGAATTTCATCTGAATACTGATCCGGCGGGCATAAGACGCGGATCCCTATTAGTCTCAATTCTCCGAGTTCTGTCTCAGCAGCCTGCAAAGTCAAATCAGACATCTTTTCCCTCCTTATTAAGCAACAGGCAATGCCAGTTCTCTAAACCTATCAGCAGCTTTTTGAATATCTGCCTCAAAGCCCATTTCATTCATGGTTTCACCGATCAGCACAATGGCTTTTTCAAGCATGTCTTCAGTCGTATTCCCCATATGGCCAATTCGGAACGCTCTTCCTGCAAGATGAGCCAGTGCTCCGGCAACAATGACACCTTTTTTCGCAAGGGATGCACGGAATTCAGCATCATCCATTCCTTCAGGATAAAGGATACAGCTGAGAGTTGCTGCAGCGGCATTTTCGTCGGCAATTGCCTTCATACCATACTCAGCAAGTGCTGCCCGAACAGCTTTGCCGTATGCTTCATGGCGCTTGTATCGATGTTCCATTCCTTCAGCCAGGACCAGTTTCATGCCCTCATCATAGGCATAAATCAGATTCACTGGAGGTGTGGCAAAGTATTTTTGCGGATCATGCATAATGGGAATCCAATTATAGATATCGCAATAATAGGCAGGGACCCGTTCCATTTGTTCGCGGGCAGCAAGCGCCGTCTGGTTAAATGCTACAATTGCCAGTCCTGGGGGGACACCGATCGCCTTCTGTGAGCCTGTCAAAACGACATCAATCTTCCCTTCGCCATATGACTTGCTCATATCCTCCTCCATTGCTGCTGTTGCACAGACCCCATCCAAAATGACAAGAGCCCCGTGCTTTTTAATGATAGGCACTAATGTATCCAAGTCAGCCGCAACACCAGTAGAAGTATCAGCGTGAGTAATGGTCACAGCTTTATAGGAATGAGAGGCAAGCTTTTCTTCAATAATTGCGGGGTCAACCTGCCTTCCCCAGTCAGACTGAATGATATCTGCCTGGATTCCGAACGCCTTTGCTAAGTGCTGAAAACGATCACCAAAGAAGCCCTGGCTTATAATTAAAAGCCTTTCTCCAGCTGCCACCGTGTTGACCAGAGCCATTTCCATTGCAATCGTCCCGGAGCCGGAGATCACAAACACTTCTCCATCCGTCTTCAGCATCTCCCTCGTTTTCTCTATCGCACTCTTATAAACAGCGGCAAACCTTGGATCCGTATGTCCCCTTGTCTCCTGTGACATTGCCTCATAAATCGAATCCACAACAGGTGTAGGTCCCGGAATCAAAAGCATTTCCTCGTTTGGCATGAAAATTCCTCCTTTGGCAGGTGTGTTGATATCTAAATGTTTCGACATTTACTATTAAATACCTCTTTTAATTACTGTTGTTTCTTCGGGGAGTATGAGTGTATATGTTTTATTTTTATAAGCGCCAGTTTCAGGTAGATTGAGGGATTGGAGGAGTCGGGTTGCGGTATAGGAAGAAGAGATATGGAGAAAGTTTCTGAGCTCCCTGTTCGTGATGGCAGCCCCCAGCAGAAGGCTGTAGTCATGCAATGCTTTCATATGTGCTTCTTTGCTGGTAATCTTGCATCTGGGACATCTCCAGGTGCGACTTACTCTTTCGAGAGGCAGAAAGCTGCAGGCAGGGCAGAATACACCCGTAAGTATTTCAGATTGATTGATCTGGAATCTTGATAGTATTGAGCTTTCCAGCTCTGTATTTTGCTTTTTTAATAAGCGAATGATCTTTTTAAGGAGTTTCTCACTGATTTCTCTATTTATGGACTTTTCTATTTGCTCAATTTTTATAGGAAGAGTATTTCGGTGTATAATTTTATGGCTGAGGTCAATATGAGGAGGAATAACTTTAATTCCTGTATGCGGATTACTTATGACTACAAAAGAATTGACCGGTAAACCTTCTTTGCTGACATTGGCATTAAACCACCTTCTAAGTTGTGATGCCTGTCTATTAACCTGAATTAAAGGGCAGGGAAAAACTTGCTCTTTTCCATTCTTTATACGAATTAATTGATTATATACTGTATCAAAATGCAAGATACCTGTTATATTTTTCACTTCAAGTATTAAAGCAAACTTTTTTGTAAGTATAAGAGTATCAATTTGGAAAAAGCGATCACTATCTGGCAGGCGGAGATCATGAAGGATAATATATTCCTTACTATCTAGAAAATCAAGAGGAAAATCCAATGAAGCTTCTCCTTTATAACCTGCAAGTCTTTTATTCAGTTCTTCGTTAATGATAGGGATTTTTGGGTGATGAGCTGGAAGCCTGCGGAGGAGAGCTTCTGTTTTAAGGATTAAAAGAGGGATTTTTCGTTCTTTGAGGATCATTTTTTCACTCCATTCTTGTTTAATACTAAAAAATTCTACATTGCTCCTTCAAATCCTCTAAGAAAAACTCAGAAGGGAATGTTTATGTGCGGATAGCCAAAATTTATGTGCGGATAGACTTTTTTGTGTGCGCATAGGCAGAAAATATGTGCGGATAGAAATATTTACGTGCGCTCGGCTCCTGCACACAAAGAAAAAAAGACAGGGCCCCCGCCCCGTCTTTCTCAACCTCAACCATGAAAATTAGTCCCGTCCGTTGTCGCTTCAATAATCCCCGCCCGGACTACGAAGTCGCCAAAATGTTCGCCATCCTCACGTTCACGGGCGTAGCGTGGCAGGATGACGCGCAGCTCGTTCAGGATTTCTTCTTCGCCAATGTTTTCGCGGTACATTTTACTGAGGCGGCTGCCGTCGAATGCTGCCCCGAGATACATATTGTACTTGCCGACCGCCTTGCCGATAAAGCCGATTTCGCCGAGTGCGTGACGCGCGCAGCCGTTCGGGCAGCCGGTCATGCGGATAGTGATTTCTTCGTTCCGCAGGCCTGCTTTATCGGCGATTTCATCAATTTTATCGACCAATCCAGGAAGATAGCGCTCTGCCTCTGCCATTGCCAGACCGCATGTCGGCAGGGCCACACAGGCCATGGATCCGCGGCGCAATGCACTATAGCGGCTACCATCTGTTAAGCCATATTCATTAATCAGCGCCTCGATCTTTGCCTTATCTTTTGTTGGCACACTTCCGATAATCAGGTTCTGATTGGCAGTCAGCCTGAAATCACCTTTATGAACTTTGGCGATCTCCCGCAATGCTGTTTTTAGTTTATATCCGTCGAAGTCCGCCACACGCCCGCCTTCTATGAACATCGTAAAATGCCATTTACCGCGGACACCCTTTACCCAGCCGTAGCGGTCTCCATTGGAATCAAACTTGAATCCGCGAGCTTCATCCAGTTTCCAGCCCAGACGATTCTCCAGCTCTACAATAACTGTTTCCAGACCAAGGCGGTCAACCGTATATTTAAAACGGGCATTTTTCCGGACTGAGCGGTTGCCGTAATCGCGCTGGATTGTAATTACCTTCTCAGCCACTTCGTAAATCTTATCAGGTGTCACAAAGCCGATTACTTTTGAAAGCTGCGGATAGGTCGCCTTATCTCCATGGGAGAAGCCCATTCCGCCGCCGATTGCCACGTTAAAACCTGCCAGTTTGCCGTTTTCCACAATGGCAATGAAGCCGAGATCCTGTGAAAAGACATCAATATCATTGGAAGGCGGCACAGCTATCCCAATCTTAAATTTGCGGGGCAAATAAAGCGGGCCATACATCGGCTCAACTTCTTCATCCACTTCAGGAGAGCCGGCTACCTTTTCTTCATCAAGCCATATTTCATGATAGGCACGTGTACGAGGAAGAAGATCGTTACTTAGCATCTTTGCCAGCTCATACACTTCCGAATGAATCTCCGATTGATCGGGATTTGAAATACACATTACATTACGGTTCACATCGCCGCATGCCGCTATTGTATCAAGCATGGTCGAATGGATTGCCTGGATTGTCTTTTTCATATTCCATTTAAGGATTCCATGCATCTGGAAGGTCTGGCGTGTTGTCAGTTTTAAGGTGCCGTTGCCATATTTTTCGGCTAAATCATCCACGACAAGCCATTGTTCTGGTGTTGCGACGCCTCCAGGAAGACGAAGCCGGAGCATAAACTGGTAGGCAGGCTCAAGCTTCTGCCTCTGGCGTTCATTCCGCAGATCCCGGTCATCCTGCAGATAGCTCCCGTGGTGCTTCATTAATCTATTATCATCATCGGGAATTCCGGCGCTGATCCTGTCCTGCATAACTTCCGCCAGCGTTCCGCGCAAATAGTTGCTTCGATCCTTAATTCCCTCAACATCACTCGGAGGGCCATCCGGTGCTTTTAAGTTTGGGTTTACCATGCTGTAAAACTCCTTTCCTTCCAAATCAATATACGTCGCGCTGGTAGCGTTTATTTTTCTGCATGCCGGCAAGATATTCTGAAGCCTGATCGCGGCTCATACCGCCTTCTTTTTCAATAATATCTATGAGTGTATTATGGACATCATGAGCCATGTTTTTCTCATCACCGCAGATATAGACGGCTGCGCCTTCCTGAAGCCATTGGAATAATTCCTTGCTATTTTCCTGCATTCTATGCTGAACGTATACCTTCTCATCATCATCACGGGAAAAAGCGACATCCAGCTTCGACAAGACTCCATCCTTGAGCCATTTTTGCCATTCAGTCTGATACAGAAAATCAGTCACAAAATGCTGGTCGCCAAAGAATAGCCATGATTTCCCATCAGCGCCTTTTTCTTCACGCTCCTGCATAAATGAGCGGAATGGTGCAATTCCGGTTCCAGGACCAACCATAATGATTGGTGTGTCCGGATTTTCAGGCAGTTTAAAGTTTTCATTGTGCTGAATAAATACTGGCAGTGTATCGCCAGGCTGGAGACGTTCCGCACATAAAATGGAGCAGACACCTTTTCGTTCACGGCCATGGGCATCATAGCGGACAGCACCGATTGTTAAATGAACTTCATCGGGATTCGCCTCAAAGCTGCTGGAAATGGAATAAAGACGCGCAGGAATCTTACGCAGTATAGAAACAAACTCCTGTGCCGAACTGTTCCATGGTTTAAAGTCACGGACTAAATCAATTAAGTCCCGCCCGTCCATATAGGATTTCAGTTGATTGCTGTCTGACACAAGCTGGTGCAGATCTTCATTTCCAGAAAGCTTTGCAGCTTTTTCAACAAGCGGTTTGGTCAGGACAGTAATCTCAAAGTGAGCGGTAAGCGCTTCTTTTAACGTTACTGTTTCCTCCTTGACTCTGACTGTTTCCTCGGGATCCCAGCTCATCTCAGCTAAAAGCAGATCAACCAATTCGGGATCGTTTTCAGGGTATACCCCAAGGCTGTCACCAGGCTGATAAGTCAGCCCGGAACCTTCCAGTGAAATCTCAAGATGGCGGGTTTCTTTATTGGAGCCGCGTCCATTGAGATTCAGATTTTCGAGAACTTCTGCCCGGAAAGGATTGGACCGGGAATCGACTGACTCGGCAGGTGCTGAAGATAAAGCTGAAACGGAAGCTGCAGTAGAATGACTGCTGCTTTCTCCTTCGCTCAATCCGGCTAAAACGGCTTCCGCCCACACTGCTGCTGGCTCCTCGAAATCAAGATCACAATCTACTCTCGGCGTTATTCTTGTTCCGCCAAGCTCCTCGAGGCGTTTATCAAAATCTTTTCCCGTTTGGCAGAAGAATTCATATGAGCTGTCGCCAAGAGCCAAAACAGAGTATCGGAAGTCTTCCAGTTTTGGTGCCCTTTTTCCGTGAACAAATTCATGGAATGTCAAAGCGTTGTCCGGCGGATCTCCCTCACCATGGGTACTTACGACAATTAACAGATTTTTAACCTTTTTAAGATTATTTGGCTTAAAGTCACTCATTGCTGAAACCGTTACTTGAAAGCCTCTCTCCTCAAGTGTTTTCCCAGCTTTTTTGGCCAGATTCTGGGCATTACCGGTTTGTGATCCAAATAAGATGGTTACTTCTTTTGGAATGGCCGGTACCGCTGCAGGTGCGGGACGTTCTTCCACTGCCGGGGCAGCCTGCAATGATGAAGACTGTATCGCGGCAAGATACCCGCTCAGCCAGAGGGATTGTGTCTCTGTCAAAGTCGGAAGCAGACGATTAAGGAGCTCTGCCTGCTCCTGATTAAACGGACTGTTTATTACCTGAAGTTGCAACATATTCCACCTCGCAAACCAGCGCAAAAGGCTGGTTTTATAGTATTTCTTTAAATTTCCTCTTTTCCTATAAAAAAAGTCGGTTTTATACGCAAAAAATATATATCTATTACTTTACCGAATGATATTTCATTAGTAAAATAAATATTAATTATCGCAGCTATTAATATTACTAATTATAGAAAGGGTGATATTTTGTATTATGATGCGTTAAAAACATTCGTCACATTGGCTGAAGTGAAAAACTTTACGAAGACGGCCGAGCTCCTTCTTATGTCACAGCCCAGTGTCAGCCTGCATATTAAAAATCTGGAAAAGGAATTTCAGACCAAACTATTTCAACGCTCTCCAAAATAATTGAAAATTACGCCCAGAGGTGAAATATTATATGACCGGGCCAAGCAGATGATTACCATTTACGAGCAAACCAGGCAGGAAATTTTAGAACAGCAAAACACCATTAAAGGTGATCTGAAAATTGCGGCCAGTTTCACTATAGGGGAATACATCCTGCCTCCCCTGCTGCTTGATCTGCAAAATCAGTATCCTGAGCTGAATCTTCAGGTGACGATTGCCAACACAGAGGAAGTTGTCCAGTCAACCCGTTCCCATCATGTGGATATTGGGCTTATTGAGGGCCAGACAAATGAAAGAGAGCTTATTGTGACTCCCTTTTTAGAGGATGAATTATTTATAGTGGCTTCCAACCAGCATCCATTGGTGCAAAAAGAAGAAGCAACCATTGCTGACCTGCAAGATCAGGCATGGATCATGAGGGAAAACGGGTCAGGAACCCGTGAGTATTTTAATCATGTTGTAAGATCAAATGCTCTTAAGGTGAAATCACTCTTAACGATCAGCAGCAATCAGGGGATAAAAGAAACACTCATCAATGGGCTGGGAATAAGCATACTTTCCGGAAGCGTCGTCGAAAGGGATGTTAAACAAAATAACCTGTCTATAATCAAAGTGAAAAATCAGGAATTCAAACGCACTCTTTCCTATGTTCTATCCCCCATCATGCAGGAAAAAAAGAATGTCAGCATTTTTATCGAAGCACTCGAAGAAAAATGGAAGCACCCTAAGGAAAAATAGCCATTTTTGAACAAGCTTTTTTCACACTAGTCCCACTTTATTCATATACTATAGCAGCGAAGTGTATAAAATCTGCCCATTTTATTCAAAATAAGGAAAAAATGGCTGAGGTGAAAAAGATGGGATTATTGAATGCCTTTAATGAATGGCGCGAAAGCAGATATCAAAATCATGTCAATCGCATGAAGGAAGAAAATAAGTGTCCTGACTGTTACGGCAGAGGTTTTTCACTCTATCCGGGGAATGAATTCGCTTATCATGCAAACCAATTCGACTGCCAGGGCTGCAATGGAACCGGACTGTATTCAGAATGGAATAGTTTATCATAATAGAATGGCCATGATCCTCATGCTTCTTATGGATCATGGCCTTATTTTGGATTTAAGCTAATGTCTTGTTTGACTCGAATTCCTCTTTAATCTGTTTTAAAAGCTCCTGGTTGGTTAACACTTCATACCCCGTAAGTGCCATTGCCTTAGCTCCAAGGATCATGGCTTCTCTAGCCTGCTCACTCATAGCAGCTTCGCGGAATTCATGTGTGTGGCATGCATACGCCTCGTTGCAGATTTTAATATAAGGATGAATGGAAGGTGCCGCCTGGCTGACATTCCCCATGTCAAGAGAACCTGACCCGTCCTTCTGTTCCAGAATTTCCTCCTCATTCACACCAAGAGAAATCAGTTCTTTATTGAATGCTTCTGATAAAGGACTGTTCGTAACCATATCATCATAAGAGAATTCATAAAATGACCACTTCATTTCGGCACCAGTCTGCAGAGCTGCCCCTTCTGCACATTTCTTGACCTTTTCTACAAGTTCATTCACATACTCACGTTTGGCTGCACGAACATAAAATTGGGCAACCGCATAGTCCGGAACCACGTTTGCAGCTTTGCCCCCCTCCGTGATAATGCCATGGATTCTGGCATCAGGTTTGATATGCTGGCGCAGAGCATTTATGCTGCTGAACGTTTGCAGGACAGCATCCAATGCATTAATTCCCAAATGCGGGCTGGCAGCTGCATGCGCTGATTTTCCAAAAAATTCAAACTGAATGGCATCCATTGCCAGTGATGTCCCGCTCTTCACATAATTGTCAAGGGGATGAACCATGATCGCTGCATCCAAAACATCAAAAATACCAGCTTCGGCCATGGTCACCTTACCGCCTTTCGTCTCCTCTGCAGGCGTGCCGAAGACAACAACCTTTCCTCCAGTTTCATGAATCACTTTACTTAGTCCTATTCCTGCAGCAATCCCCATCGTTCCGATCAGATTATGACCGCATGCATGCCCTACTTCGGGCAGTGCATCGTATTCAGACATAAACCCAATCACAGGACCTTCTTTTCCGCTATCATAAGCTGCCATAAATGCAGTCGGTAAACCGCAGGTGCCGATTTCTACAGAAAAACCATGCTTTTCAAGCTCCTCTGTCAATACTTTGCATGCCTTGTACTCTTCATGTCCCAGTTCGGGATTGTTACCGATATAAGTGCTTATTCTATAAAAGTCATCTTGAAGTTCATCAATTTGTTTAATAATCAGATTCTTTCCCATGAATTATCTGCTCTCCTAATCCGCAAATCTATATATTTATTCAATAATAATTATAATAATACAACACTATTTTGATTTCGGCACGAAAATATGACTTCTATTTCGTTATTTTTTCCAGTGGCCGCTCAATGATCAGCTCATCTTCCCAGTCCTTGCAAACATCCACCCAGGCTTTTGCATCTGAATATGTATTAATTTCAGCAGGTGTCAGCTCAATGGCGGAATTGCTGCTTCCGCATGCAGGGAAAAGGGTCTCGAATCTTTTCATAGATTCATCCAGATATACATCCAGGTCATTCTTCAATCCAAATGGACATACTCCTCCTACGACATGGCCGGTCTGTTCGAGTACTTCCTCCGCTGAAAGCATCCGGGCTTTGAAACCGAACGTTTTCCGGAACTTTTTGTTATCAATTTTGGCATCGCCTGCTGCCACCACAAGAATTGCTTCATCCCCATCACCCCTGAAGGATAGAGTCTTGGCAATTTGTGCAGGACAGACACCGATTGTTTCTGCAGCCTGTTCCACTGTTGCGCTTAAAGAATCAAACTCCATAACATCTTGTTCCCGATCCCACTTTTTAAAATGGGCTTTCACGCTTTCAATTGACATTCAAACTCACCCTTCCTCAAAGTCCGAAAAATCTTATATATATATTCAATATTTTTACTTTATAGTTGTCTATTTTAACATACTATCAGATCATGTCACCGGGATATTTTCTTTTTATCAGAAAATTCACATTTGCTCTTATTAGTTTCTTGCACTAATATTAATTTATATTGAAACCATAGATTTAAAGAAGGATTATGTATGAAACAGACTATTCCATATAAATTTATTGGAGGAAGAATAGCCAAAACCGGACTGGCTGTTTTTATAACAGCTTTTATTTGCCATATGCTGGATTGGCCAGCCATGTTTGCTGTGATTACGGCCATCGTTACGATTGAGCCCACTGTTGCGGACTCCATTCGGAAAGCATATGTCAGGTTTCCGGCGGCAGCCATTGGTGCGGGATTTGCTGTATTATTTACGTTCATATTCGGAGACAGCCCGTACAGTTATGCTTCCGTATCGCTTGCGACAATCATCGTCTGCCATAAGCTGAAGCTTCATGATGGAATGCTTGTGGCTACATTGACGGGTGTCGCAATGATTTCAACGGTACAGGACCATTATCTGTCCTCTTTTTTCATTCGATTGGGGACTACTACTACCGGAATTGTCGTTTCCACAGCAGTTAACTTTTTTATCATGCCTCCCAATTACTCAAAATCAATTATAAAAAACATACATGCCCTTTACAGACGATCCGGTGACATTTTACATAAAAGAGGCCTTGAAATTTTTTATTCACAGGGATCTGATGGCACTGTCCGTTCAGAATTTCAAAGACTTATTAAAGATATCGATAAAACGGAAACTTTATGCCATTATCAAAAGGCTGAATATAGGTATCACCGATTTAGCCGTGAGGATATGCGCGACTTTCATTATGAATATAAAAAACTGACTGTTTTAAGGCAGATTACCTATCACGTGGGAAACTTGATCTTTCTGCCAGCTGGCCTGCCGGAGCTGGAGGAGGACAGGAAAAAGACTGGCGCTGCTGTTCTTGAGGATATAAAAGACAGCCTGTATGACCCGGGATTTTTTATTACAGAAAGCCATCATAAAAAAATCAGCGAAGTAACACAGTGGTTTATTGAGCAAAAGCAGCTGAACCCTGCGGGCGGTTTAAAACCCCGCACACACCACCATGTCCAGCCTGAAACAGCCATTCTATATGAGATTCTCTCCATCCATGACTTAATTGAGGAATTAAAACAAATTCAGACTATGGAAATTAAGCACCGGAAGCTTTTAAAAGCTCCACTTGAAGCAGATGCCCATAAAATGAGGGGAACAGGGATGAATGAATAAATGAAGACCGGGAATTCAAATCCCCGGTCTTTTCTTTCGTCAGGAAGATATACTCGCTTTATCGAGCAAATATCCTGCTATTATTCTTGTTAATACATCTCGGTCCATTTGCAGCATGGGAACCCCTGCATCTGCCAGCAGCTTTTCAGTATTGTCTGATGGAAAATCAATGGTCCGCTGGAAATAACTGTTGAAAATGCTCATCGAATCATGAAAAGCCTTTTCCTCGTTCGTCATTTCTGCAAATGATCCATGGACACACATTTCCAATTGCGGAAAATCCAGGACCTCTTTTACTATTTCGTACACATCTGACTGCAGAGGCGGATTTGGATTTGTAATGTTGAAAATCCCGCCATTTTCTGCATGAATCAAGGCGGCATTCAGTGTATCTATTACATAATTCACTGGCACAAAATTCTGGGCAACGTCAGGATCCAGATAGATTCTGCAGCTTTGGCCGTCTTGTCTTCGGATGGCCCGCTTTTTTAAGATCTTGATGCCTTTTAGAAATCCATATAAGCCGAAGTTTGTATCAGCTTCACCTGTTCTGGAATCACCAATGATAATACCGGGACGGAGAATAACAATATCCAGTTTATCCCGGAATGTAAACGCGAGGTGTTCTGCCTCGCACTTGGAAGCTTCATAGGGATTTACAAAACGCCTGTCCTCAGAGTAAAGAGCCTCCGCCCCCAACACCTCTGTTCCAACCGTATAGGCCGTACTGATATATAAAACTTTTGGACAATTTATTTCCAAAGCAAAATTCAGAACATTTGCTGTTCCTCCGACATTTACTTTAAAAGTCTTATCCCGATCCTTTTCATCAAACGATAGAAGTGCTGCACTATGGTATAAAGCATCCATCTTTCCTTTTATTGAATTCACCAGTTCTCTATTTAATCCTAGATGCTCTTCTGTAACATCGCCTTCCAATATATGAATCTGTCTGGAAAAATCGCTCCCATCGCCTTGCATGAAGGCATCCAGCCGCTTTCTGCTCCTGACTAATAAATAAAGTTCATGCCCCTGTTCCAAAAGCTTTAATGAAAGCTTTTTCCCTAAAAAACCGTTTGCACCTGTAATAAGTATATTCAAAGAAGAATCGCAACCTTTCTATCTAACATCCCTGTAAAAACTTTAGCGGGAAATTCATTTAAAAGCAATGGAAATACATTCACCTTAAACCGGTTCTGGATGTTCATAAACAGCAGAAGCGCCTGGTTTTCCCCAGGCGCCCTTTTTAGCATAAGTATTTTTGTTTTCTCTCATTCTTTTCATCCCTGTCGCAGACTCCCTGAAAAGGACAGGCAGGACACTCATTCATATTGTACAAATCCGAAAACAGCTTTGTGTCTTCGAGAAGTGTCTTCAGCATCTGAAGATAGTTTAATCCCGCTTCCAGGCTAGCTTTATTTGGAGTGAATACATGCTTCTCTCCATCCATTAATGTCACGACCTCAATCCTGGCCGGCCTTATTCCAAATACCTTTTCTGAAAAAACCACTGTTAAATGACAATAAAGCTCAAGCATTTGCTCATCAGCATCCACCAGGAATTTCTTCACTATAAAAGAATCCTGCTGCCATTCCGCGACATCAAAAGTTAAAGAAAGATCTGCATTCAGCTCTTTAAGATTCATTTTAAACTTTTCATACAAAAACAGCGGCTGAGCTATTTCAGATTCACTGCTTAAGTTTCTCATTAATCCATCTGTTACGGCAGCTGCAGCCATATAATATTGGAGCTGGGAATCAAACATGCGCAGCTCCAGCCTTCCCCAATATTGATCGATAAGCGTCAGCACATTTGCAGGGGTCCGATGGCTTTGCGGCAGCTGAAAATAGGATGAAACGACCTTATTGATAATATGCTGAATGGCCTGACGCCAGCCGAGAGGATGTTTTTTCTTTTCAATATGTGTGTAATAAAATTTATAGGGACACCGGATAAAGTCGGTTAAGTTCTGGTCAGTCATTGTGCGGACGGATACTTGAGGGTTTTTGATCAACTCCTCGCCTCCTTAAAATCAAAACTGTGTATGTAATAAAACGATTATCATCTAACTTTATTTTAATTGATAATGATTATCAAATTCAACAGGTTTTAAAAAATAAATAAAAAAACACCTCCAGCTTGAAGGCGTCTCCTTATTTGTATGTCTCATCCTGCTTTTCATAGGGATAGATCATCTCTTCGTCAAGGTCCATTTGTTTTAAAAAATGATCATGAATGAATTGCCTGATTTCCATAAGCTCTGATCCTGTCGGAAATGCAGAAACATTTATGGCCGGCAGATCCCCTTTAAGCTTGGAAGAATGATCAAAATCGGTTGATATGACCAGATCAAACTCTTCATATTCTGATATTAAATCGATGCTTGATGAATCAAGTGTTGATATAGAAAGCTGTTTTCCAAAATGATATTTTAGCACTTCCCTAATATAATCTTTTTCATAATATGTCCGGCATACAAGCGCAGCTTGTATTACATGCCTATTCCTCTTTCGCAGAATAGCAGCCTGGAGAAGAGTAAAGATTTCAAGAACATCCAGCTTTTTAAAAATAAGGGGGACTTTCGAGAATGTTTTGACTCCCAGGTCCTCTATTGTTTTGAAAAGTGGATTAGTCTCATAATATGGAAGATATTGCATCATTGAGCTATGGAGTGTTTCGGTATTTAATTCTTTTTCAAGATAAATTCTCTTGAATGTCTGGTAAATGTGAAATAGAAAGATATCATCATCTGTTAAATTGAAGCCAGCAATATTCGAAAGGTCTTCTAAGTAGACAGAAAAAGGATGTTCCCTTTCGCCTATCCTTCTCCTGCGGAGATAACGCAGATGCTCCGATCTATTCGTCGGCCTTTCCTCACTCATTAAATAAATGGCAAAGAAAAGTATTTCCTGGAGCTGTGTTTCCCTGGAAGGAATATTGGCTTTAGGCATAAAATGCACTATTTCCTTAGCAGATAGAAAAAATTTACTTTCCTTATATGCATCCACCAAAGTTTTTGGAAATGAAACAAAATAGCCCATAGACATACGCAGGTTTGAAATATATAAGATCATTTTGAGGCGTTGAACGGCTCCTGTCCGGAGAGTCATCGAATAGCTCGAGGTCTGCTCCAGCAACGCCGACTGAAAATCCCCGGAATACAGCCAATCCTTCTCAGCTTCCGGTTTAAAGCTCATTAAATCTAAGTATTGCATGATAAAACGCCTGATATTTCTTTCATCACCGATTACTTTGAAAGGACTCGAAGTTAAAGTAAGCTGTGATTCCTGAAGAACCTCCTGAAGCTTTTCAATGTGGCGGTATGCGGTCGAACGGCTTATATGCACCTCATTGGATATCAGAGAAATATCTATTCCATCGCTTAATAAAATCAGCTTTAACGTATGGAAATAAGTATTCTTATCGCGAATTTCTCTTAAAATGCTCTCCAGAGTCCCGCTTTCAGGTTTTCTCAGCCTAACGCCAAAAGCCTCATGCCTTTCCAGCTTCCAATCCTCCGGCAGTATAGTGTCCAGGAATTCCAGATCACGCCATATCGTGCTTTTTGAAAAACCTGTTCGTTCTGCCAGCTGAGCTAAACTGATCCATTTATTTTCACTGAGCAAATGAAAGATTAAATCTGAATAGCGTTTATAAAACCGATTCATTTTATCACCTAACTTTCAAGCTCTTCAAAGTTATCTTTTCTATTACCGTCTCTGCTTACTCATCCATTATTGCTGCTCAACGAGAAAAAAGACATGCTCAGGAGAACATGCCTTAATTTTGAAATTACATCATTGGCTCTAACTGATTCTGACCCAGCCCTTTTTGATGGCAAGAAGGACAGCCTGTGTCCGATCATGAACTTTTATCTTTCTCAAAATGCTGCTTACATGATTTTTAACCGTTTTATCGCTAATGAAAAGTGCTTTACTGATGCCAGTATTGCTATTCCCATCAGCCAGCAGCTGCAGCACCTCGCATTCGCGGCGAGTCAATATATGCAGAGGGCGCTGATAGTTCTGACTTGAAGCATGATTGCTGCGTGAATTCATTTCTGTAAGTCTTTTGTATTCCTTAATAATATTTTGCGTAACCTTGGGATCCAGATAACTGCCGCCGCTTGCAACGATCCTGATGGCTTCGATTAACCCTTTTGCACCAATATCCTTAAGCAGGTATCCGGCTGCACCATTCTGAAGCACCCTCGTGACATAATTTTCATCATCGTAAAAAGATAAAATAATGATCTTGCTTTTTGATTTGTTTTCATTCAGCTTATCCGTTGCTTTGATGCCATTCATATTAGGCATATCGATATCCATAATCATAACGTCAGGCTTATAATTTTTATCTATAATGAGAGCATCACGGCCATCTGCCCCTTCAGCAACTATTTCTAGGTCCTCTTCCATTTCCAGTATCCGTTTGACCCCTTCTCTGAAGAGCTTATGATCATCTACAATCGCAATTTTTAGCGCCATTTCCCTGTTCACCTGCTCGGATGTATTCTGAACCAATCGTATCTATCAAACCTATTTTACATAAGTTTTTTCAAAGCATAGTTTCAAATATGAGGTTTGGTGTTTCATTATAGAAATTTGCTGGATGCCTTCAGACGGCCATCAAATAAACTGAATTTTATGTTATGATCGAAATACAATGAGGAAGGAGTATGTGGACATGAACTCTTACAGCAAATCCTTAAATGGTGTTTTCCCATCCGTGTGCTCCTTGGATTGCCCCGATCAATGCGGCCTTCTCGTTCATAAAAAAGAAGGAAAAATCGTAAAAATTGAAGGAGATCCCAGTCATCCCGTAACACAGGGAAATATTTGCAATAAGGTCCGCAACATGCCATCAAGGATCTATGATAAAAATCGGCTCAAATATCCAATGAAGCGAGCTGGCACCAAAGGTGATGGCCACTTTGTACGGATTGGGTGGAAAGAGGCGATAGAAACGATCACCTCCAGGTGGAAGGACCTAATTGTCAAGAATGGCCCTGAAAGCATCCTGCCATATAGTTTCTACGGAAATATGGGCAGATTAAACGCAGAAGGAATGGACCGTCGTTTCTTCCATAAACTCGGAGCGACACGCCTTGACAGGACGATTTGTCAATCTGCCGGTACTGCTGGATATACATATACAATGGGCGGGAGCTTTGGAATAGATCCGGAGGATACCATCCATTCAAAGCTCATTATTCTATGGGGCATTAATGCAGTCAGCACGAACATGCATCAAATGGTTCTCGCACAAAAAGCAAGAAAAAGCGGTGCGAAAATCGTCGTGATTGACGTCCATAAAAACCAGACTGGCAAAATGGCCGACTGGTTTATACCTATCACTCCCGGCACTGATGCTGCTCTGGCCCTTGGCATGATGCATGTCTTGTTTGCCGAAAATTTGGCGGATGAGAACTTTCTGAAAAAGTACACGGTTGGCCACCAGGAACTTCGTGAACATGTGAAGGATTATGATCCTGAAACAGTAGCAGGCATAACAGGTGTGCCGAAAAATGATATTTATAAATTAGCCCGTATGTATGGAAAGGCTTCCCCTGCTTTTATCCGAATCGGCAACGGGCCACAGCATCACGACAATGGCGGAATGTGCATCCGCACCATTTCATGTCTGCCTGCCATTACAGGCCACTGGCTCTTAAAAGGCGGCGGTGCCATTAAGGGAAACTCCGGCTTTCTCACTTTTAATACTGGAGCTCTTCAAAGGCCTGACCTCCTGCACAAAAAGGATACACGCATCATTAATATGAATAGGATTGGTTCGGCACTGCTTGAACAGGAAAAACCGATTAAATCTATGTACGTCTATGGAACCAACCCTGCTGTTGTTGCACCAGAAGGGAATAAAGTACGTCAAGGGCTGCTGAGGGAGGATCTGTTCCTTGTTGTCCATGATCTGTTCTTAACCGAAACAGCCAAGTATGCTGATATTGTACTGCCGTCGGCTTCTTCTTTTGAGAATACGGATATCTATTCCTCCTATTGGCACCATTACATGCAAATTCAGGAGCCAGTCATTGAACCATACGGCGAGTCAAAATCTAATGTCGAAGTGTTTCGGCTTCTTGCAGAAGGAATGGGCTTTCATGATGCTGTATTTAAAGAAACGGAAGAAGAAATGATGGATGCCGCATTAAATTTTCCAGCAAACCCCTTTATTGGGGAAATCAATGCTGACTCCCTTAAGAAAAACAAGTTTATCAAAGCGAGGGTAAAACCGCTTTTTCCTGGCAGGCTGCAAACGCCCAGCGGAAAAATAGAATTATACTCGCAGAGAATGAAAGATGATGGATTTCCTCCTCTGCCGGTATACATACCGCTGAAGGAAGAAAATAAATTCCCTTTTCTGTTTGTGCCTGCACCGAACCATAACTTTTTGAATTCAACTTTTTCAAATAATACAAAGCATGCAGCGATGGAGAAGGAACCGCGTCTTCACATAAATACAAGAGATGCTATAATTGCTGAAATAAAAAATGGTGAACTGATTCGAATTTGGAATGAACGGGGGGAATGCGAACTCAAAGCGGCAGTTGGAGACCTTGTCCTTCCTGGTACTGTTGTTTCACAGGGAATATGGGCAGACGCCCCAGGAACAAAACATCAGGTCAATTCGCTGACTCCGGACCGGCTTGCCGATATGGGCGGCGGTGCCGTCTTCTTTTCAGGCCGGGTAAATATTTCGAAAATCAGTAAAGAATAACCCCTGCAAAAATGCAGGGGTTTTTGTATTCTATGAAGCATTGTTTGTCTTAAAATCAAAATCTTCTATGTATGAATCAATATCCAATTTATTTTTCAGTACTATAACTTTTTTACCTTCTGCTGCAAATCTGTCAAGCCGTTCAGCCATGTTCTTTTTGCGGGATCCGTAAGTTGTCAGAATGAACTCTATAAATTTCCAGTCCATTTTCTCTTTGCACCCGGCTGCCATATCAGGCCGTGTTTTACCAAGATTGGTCAGCCACCTCTTCATTACCCTGTACAGGCAGACATACAGGGGAAGTTCAATATATATGACTGTATCACACGCAGCTGCTCTGATTTCAAAAGTATTGCTGTAATTGCCTTCAATAATCCAATGCTGTTTTTTCACAAGTTCACGCTGTGCATCCGAAAATTCCTGAAGTCCGCTTTCCACCCAGCCGGGCTTCCAGAATACAGCATCCAGATGATGTACCTCAATGCCTGTTTTCTCACCCAATTTTCTGGCAAATGTTGATTTTCCTGCGCCTGCTGAAATCCCAATCACCATAATTCTTTTCAAATAATCAGACTCCTTTCCAAAGCTGATCTTGATTCTTAATCCAGTCTTTACAAATAAGAATAAGAACCACATTAAAGGAAAAAATATCAATCATAGTTATTAATCGTAAGATGGAGGCAATCCAATGCAGAAGAATAAGACACGGCTCACAGCAGCTGAAATTGCATCTTTATGGACTTCCTATATGAATGACAGCATGGCTAAGTGCATTTTAGGGTTTATGCTTAAAGATCTGAAGGACAAAGAAATTAAAGGAGCAGTCCAATACGCATATGATTTGACCGTCACCCATTTAAAAAAACTTGCCAGGTTCTTTCAGCAGAGTGAGCTGCCGGTGCCAAATGGTTTTTCTGATAACGATGTCATGATGTCTGCCCCATGGCTCTTTTCTGATATTTTCTGTTTAACGTATATAAACCATATGGCTCGGACAGGTCTTATTTCTTATGGCGGCTTTCTCTCTATGAGTTCACGGGAAGACATATGTGACTACTTTACAAATGGGCTTCATGAAACTTCCGTTCTATATAATAAGTCAACCCGGATTGCCCTTACCAAAGGCCTGCTGGCAAGGCACCCTTCTATTGAAACACCCCCTATGACTGAATATATAGACAGCAAGAGTTATTTAAGCGGGCTGAATCCTTTGTCCAATAAAAGACCATTAAATGCTATAGAAATATCACATCTATATATGAATGTCATGACCAATGCCATGGGGGTAAACTTAAGCCTCAGTTTTGCTCAGACCTCACCAGTAAAAGAGGTTTCAGATTTTATGCTCAGAGGTGCGGAAATAGCTAATAAACATATTAAAATCTTTACAGATATTCTGCTGCAAAATGATATTCCAACCCCCCGTCTGCCTGATGTCAGTGTCAGCAATTCGGTTACACAGACTTTTTCAGATAAGCTGATAATGTTCCATATGAGTTTAATCAGTGCAGCGGGAACCGGAAATTATGCGACGGCAGCAGCTGCCAGCCAGCGCAGCGATCTGGCCATGAATTATGAACGCTTGTCCATTGAAATTGCCAAATATGCCAAAACGGGAGCAGACATTATGATTAAAAATCATTGGATGGAAAAGCCGCCCGGCACAAAAGACCGAAAAAAGTTGGCTCAGAATAAAAACGGATCATGATGGAAAAAGGAGCAGGTCTGCTCTTTTTCCTTATGGTTCACCAAATAATCTTTTCATTGCTGCATTCAAAGCCTGAGCAAGTGTTTCATGCCATCCCTCGGAAAAATCAGCTATTTGCAGAGGATCGACCAGCATCCTTTCTGATGACTCGTACCGGGCTTCAAAGTCGAGCATCCTTTCTATATTCATATGATAAAATACTTGATAGCCTATTTTGGGATATACACTTCTTTCATTCCACAGCAGATTCTCGGTATGGTCCACAATAATATATCCCACTTGTGTGCACTGCCCTTCCACATAACCTTCTTCCTTAGCTTCTCTCTTAAAACAATGTTCTGGGCTTTCACCTTTTTCAATGTGTCCTCCGGGAATATCCCACCCCCGGTCCTGCAAATTCACTAATAAAACCTTTCCTTCTAAAAAGCAAAACCCATGGGCGCTGGTTATAAATTCTCTATCTGGAGGAAATGCTGCCTCCTTCCAGGTTAATTTTATCCTTGCTCCGCCCCAATCCACATAAACAGCAGTCATATATTTACCTCGCTTTTTTTAATCCGATTAATTACATTCAACATTTAGGTATTTATTTCCTTTTTTTTGCATTAAAGTGGTTCCTGCTTAAAGATTTTTCTAAACAAGTGCTATAATATGAAAGTATTTAATAAAGAAGGGCTTGATCATATTGGCAATGACAAAGAAAAAAAGGGTATTAAAAGAGATTAGACAGCTCATCATGATCACGATAGGTGCGGTGATTGCAGCGGCAGGACTTGAGTTTTTCCTCGTTCCCAATAATATTCTAGATGGCGGGGTTATCGGTCTTTCCATTATCGCTGCTGAACTGACCGGGATGACCATGAGTATATTCCTGATTGTTCTAAATCTGCCATTTCTCTATATTGGCTTCCGTAAAATAGGAATGAAATTTACGATACATACGTTATATGGTGTTATAGTTTTATCTGCCAGTACCGCTTACCTGCACCATTTTGAGCCGGTAACCAATGATTTATTTTTAGCCACAGTCATTGGCGCTGTCATTCTCGGTACAGGGGTCGGCCTTGTGATCAGAACTGGCGGTGCTTTGGATGGATCAGAAATTATCGCCATCCTGGTCAGCAAGAAGCGACCGGTGTCTGTAGGCCAATTTATCATGATTGTCAACGTATTTATATTTATTCTTGCGGCCTTCCTCGTTTTCAGCTGGGAAACAGCCATGTACTCCATTATCACCTATTATATTGCTTATAAAATGATTGATATCGTTGTGGAAGGTATGGAAGAGCTGAAGTCGGTTACGATCATTTCTGATCTGCCTGAAGAAATCTCTGCCGAGCTCCTGAAGCAATTGGGGCGGGGAATGACCTATATTCAGGGCCAGGGTGTTTTTACTGGAGAACCGAAAAAAATCATTTATACCATCGTAACACGGATTGAATTATCTACGCTCCGTTCGATTGTGGAAGATATCGACCCGAATGCATTAGTGGCTATAGAAAATATTGCCGATGTCAGCGGCAGCAACTTTGACAAGGGTACAGGGCATTAAAATGTAAATTGAAAAAGCAGGCTCCCTTCACTTGCATCAGTGATGGAGACTGCTTTTTTAGTTATAAAAACAGCAGCAAGCTGAGCGCCATGACGGCCATCCCTGCCACAAGACCATAAATAGAGGTATGGGCTTCATCATACTTCTTGGCAGCCGGCAATAATTCATCAAGAGAAATGAACACCATTATCCCGGCAACTGCGGCAAAAATGACACCAAACATGACATCGTTTAAATATGGCATTAAAATCAAGTATGCCACAAATGCGCCGATTGGCTCTGACAGCCCTGATAAAAATGAGAGCTTAAAAGCCTTCTTCTTGCTCCCAGTGGCATAATAGACAGGAACTGAGACAGCAATCCCCTCTGGAATATTATGGATTGCGATAGCCGCAGCAATGGCGATTCCCAGCGACGGGTCCTGGAGTGCCGATGTAAAAGTAGCAATTCCTTCCGGGAAGTTATGAATCGCAATTGCCAACGCTGCAAAGGTCCCCATTTTCAAGAGTGCCGGATCTTCGACGACC
>NZ_CAXQGS010000044.1:0-16854 GCF_964223445.1 Cytobacillus sp. | reverse complement strand
ATCTACTCAGATTAACTACCATTTTCCCCGAGGCACCTCTCTTTTCGGCTTTATTCATCCGGATTAACTACCATTTTTCTTGAGGCAGCTCTCTTTTCGTCTTTATTCATCCGGATTAACTACCATTTTTCTTGAGGCAGCTCTCTTTTCGTCTTTATTCATCCGGATTAACTACCATTTTTCTTAAGGCACCTCTCTTTTCGGCTTTATTCACTCAGATTAACTACCATTTTCCCCAAGGCACCTCTCTTTTCGGTTTTATTCACTCAGATTAACTACTATTTTCCCCAAGGCACCACTCTTTTCGGCTTTATTCCTCCTGATTAACTACCATTTTTCTTGAGGCAGCTCTCTTTTCGGCTTTGTTCATCCGGATTAACTACCATTTTCATTGAATCATATTCAATTTGGTCGTTAATCGCAATTTCCTCTCAATACACAGAAAAGAGATGGCCTTAAGCCATCTCTCTCCCTTTTATGCTGGTGCATCTATTTCATCTTCAGCAATGTGTTTTTCGTTATATTCCACGTCTTTGCGTGCATTGTAGCGGTCTGCTTTTTCGAGGGTAACCGTGATGTTGTAGTCAGGGATACCAGCGAATTTTTCGTAGCGGCCCCTTGGCAACAGGAAGTTTCCTTCCGGGAAGTGGACTTCGACGTTGCCGCGGGCTATGTCGACGAATTTGGCTCTTCCCTGGAATACTCCGAATCCATTGTATAGGACGATCCCTTCACCCTCTGCAATGCTTAAATCCTTTCCATCTTCTGCGTTCATTAGTACATCATATCGTCCGGCACCATTCAGCGGATCCACCTCTTTATAGACCATGGAATTAAACTGCTTCCCGCGGCGTGACGTTACAATGAATTGGCCTTCTTTCTTACCAAGGTCGGGAATATCCACGGTAATAAGTGTGCCTTTTCCATCCGGAGTCGGGCAGATGCCGTCCTCACATAACCATGCCCCGCCCCACTGGAAGACATCCCCAGCTTTTTTCAGATGCTGGATGCCATCATAACTAGGGTTAGCCACTGCAATTTCATCACGGATTTCCTGTGCATTTTTGAATTCAACAAGATGTGCAGTTTCAGGCTTTACGCGTTTGGCAAGATCAATGTAGATTTTCCATTCCTCTCGTGCCTCTTCAATTTTATTCTTATTCCCTTCAATTTCCGGGCTGAAGTATACCATCCGTTCTGTTGAAGTGGAAGTACCGCCGCCCTCCTGCTCATATCGTGTTTTAGCCGGAAGCACGATGACCGCTTCTTTCGCATCAACCAGTGTAGAAGTATTCAAAATAATATCCTGGTGAACACGAATATCCAGTTCGGACAGTGCTTTTTCGATAAAATCAGGGTCTGGCATTGTCTCAAGGAAGTTACCTCCTGAAAGATAGTAAAGCTTGATTTTCCGTTCATGGTCTTCAGGGAGCAGAATATTCTCCAGTGTCACCCCGACAATATCACCCTGCCATTTCTCAAGCTCGAAGCCCCATAGATTTTGAATGCGGGAGAAATTGTCACCATAAAAGTCGCCGCCAGGCAATACGAATGGATCTGCACCCATTTCACCGCTTCCCTGTACAGATGAATGGCCGCGGAATGGCATAAGCCCATTATGTTTTCGGCCCAGATGACCGCGAAGCAGCGCAAGATTCGCAACCTGTGAAATGTTATCAGTGGCAAAAGAATGCATGGTCAGGCCAAGAGCCCAGGCATAGACGGCATTTTTGCTGTTCGCAAGCAGTTCCGCAAGCTCAATGATACGCTCTTTGCTTACACCAGAGGATTTAATAATCTCTTCCCATGACTGCTCTTTCACTTTCTTTTTCAAGTCTTCGTAGCCATTTACATGCTCGTTCACAAACTTATGATTGATGGCAGAACCGCGCTCCGCTTTCTCCATTTCAAACCAGTGTTTCATGATGCCATGCATAAAGGCAATATCTCCGCCGATATTTACCTGATAAAAATCATCTGCGATTTTTGTGCCGAACAAAGCAGATTCAGGATTTGACGGAATCCAGTATTTGTCCATCGCCGGCTCTTTATATGGATTGACGACGATAATTTTCGTGCCGTTCTTCTTCGCTTCAAGCATGTATTTGGATGATACTGGCGAGCTGTTTGATGCCACACTGCCCCAGAATAACAGGACATCTGTCCCGATCCAATCAAGGTAGTTGGCCGTGGAAGCTCCTACTCCGATGGAACGCTTTAACGCAGTTTTTGAAGGCGAATGGCAGATTCGGCTCGCATTGTCAATGTGGTTTGTGCCCAGGAAGCGGGCAACTTTTCCGGCCACATAATAGGATTCATTCGTAATTCCGCGGCTGGTCAGGTAAAACGCATACTGTTTAGGATCTAGGACCTTCATTTTTTCAGCAATCATGTTCATGGCATCATCCCAAGTAATCCGGGAGAATTTGCGCTCTCCCTTTCTGCGGATCATCGGATAAGGAATGCGGCCCAATTTACGAAGCTCGGTGCTGTCATACTTGCGCAGCTCATCGATATCAGCATGCAGAATTTCCGGTTTAATTGCGCCGGCCGTATTCAAACGAAGGACATTTAATCTTGTAGTACATACATGCGGCCCCTTAAGTGTCTGGTCATAAAGGCCGGAAACGCCAAGGGCACATCCGTCACATACACCTTTCGTTAAAATATTCGTGGCATACCCGATATTATCTTTGTTTTCCCACAGGATTTTTGCTGTATCCCTCATATGCTTCGGCTTTATTTTGCCGAGCCCAAATGGAATGGGGCTCACCCAATGCTTCGGATCCGGCATTGCCTTTTTATTCTGAGGTCCTGGATGCTTTGTTTTTCCCACCTGAAACACTCCCTTGATTTTTTCTATTTAATAGAGATCCTGAATCTCTTAATTTCCAATGTTTAAATAGCGTTTATTATTGTATATGGCCAAATGGAATAAATTTGACCTTTTTGCATAAAAAACCACCGCAAAAAGCCTCTACTACTAGATGCTGATTTCTGCGGCGGTTAGTCTTTAGCAGGATCGCTGCCAAGTGCCATACCATAAGAAAAGCGGAAGCGCCTTGCTGAGATGAACTTCAACTAAAAACCGCCACGTCCTGTGGCGAACGTTGAAGCCCGCACATCCTGTGCAAGTCCGACAGGCATAAGACGAATCACGCAGGAAACCTCCCAAACAAGCTTTGGTCGGGCGATGTATCGCTGACGAAGCGTTCCTTGTCCTGATTTCTGGAGTGATTTGGCTTATGACCCGAGGGGCTAGGCGCTGGAGCTAGACACTATCTATCTTGAATGCTGTTTTTATTTAATTTAACTTGCCATACGCTTATTTGCTTCATTTTGCTTGCGCAATTTTTTAATATCGAACCGGATCAGGATGGACACTATAAGCGCCACCACAAAAAGTCCAGCAAAGCTTGTTAGACTTGAAGCATAGCTTCCTGTTGAATCCTTCATCCAGGCTGCAAACATTGGACCTGCAAGTCCTGCGGCAGCCCAAGCTGTAAGAATGTATCCGTGAATGGCGCCAAGCTGCTTTGTTCCAAATACATCACCGATAAATGCCGGGATGGAAGAGAAGCCTCCGCCATACATAGTGTACACAATGGCGAGCATGATCTGGAATAAAATGGCTTCTTTTGTTATCGGCAGGAATAGGAACAGAGCAATCTGTGATACGAAGAAAATCGTATACGTATTCGGGCGGCCAATGTAATCAGAAATGGATGCCCATGCCAGACGGCCAAGTCCATTAAAGATGCCAAGCACACCGACGAGCGTAGCCGCTTCAGCTGTTGTCAGGCCAATGCTTTCCTGTGCCAGTGGCTTTGCAGCGGACAAAATCGCAATTCCGCAGGTTACATTAATGAATAGCATGATCCATAAATAATAGAATCTGGAAGTCTTTACTGCTTCATTCGCCGTTAACTGTGCCAAATCCTGTTTGATTTTGATTTTTCCGGATGCAGCTTTTTCTTTCATGCCTTCAGGTGCCCAATCTGCAGGCGGTTTTTCTAAATATAATGATGATAATGTCATGATGATTAAGTAAGCTGCACCTAAAATGAAGAACGTGTTTGCTGTCCCAACAGATTTAATCAGTCCATCCATGACCGGGCTCGCTACTGCTGCAGCGAAGCCAAATCCCATGATGGCGAGGCCGGTTGCGAATCCACGGCGGTCCGGGAACCATTTTACCAGTGTGGAGACCGGAGCAATATAGCCGACTCCCAGACCAATTCCCCCAAGAACACCGTAGGTTATGTACAAAAATGGCAATGACCCCATATTTACTGCCACACCGGCTCCAAGCATGCCGGCTCCAAAGAATCCTGCTGCCAGAAGACCAGCCTTTTTCGGTCCATGCTTTTCAACAAAATGGCCAAGGAATGCGGCTGACAGCCCTAAGAATAGGATCGCCAAACTGAAGGTCAGCTGTACCTCCTTTGATGTCCAGCCAAACTGCTCAATCAATGGATTGGTAAAGTTGCTCCAGGCGTAAACCGAACCGATTGAGATATGAATCCCAACGGCCGAGGCGGCAATCAGCCACCGATTTTTTGTCTTTTTCACTCTTTTTCCCCCTCATAATGCTCGTATCCTGCTTTTTAAAGCGGTTACAGGATTGTTTCTTGAAATAAAAAAACCGCCAATCTCTCCCGCATTCCCGAATTTGGGCATGCCGAAGCAGGATTGACGGTTAGTATCAAGCAGGAATCGCTGCTTAAAGGACCAACTGTTAATCTTCATAGAATCTGATGACATTTTAACCGACGACAGGTTCGCTATCTCAAATCAAAATGTGACAGATTTTTGAACTATAAAAAATCATATCACTTTGAAATAACATGTTCAAGCCCTTTTTAGCAATTTTTCACTATGGCGGTGTTGGTTTATATACAAAAAGAACTCAGGAAATGATCCCCGAAGTTCTTTCTATTTATCTCCCTTTTTTCACTTCATGCAGCAAATCCGGATGGTTTGTGAACATACCGGTTACTCCCCAGTTTATCAGCTGCTTCATTCTTTCCTTGTCATTGACCGTATACGGGTGCAGTTCAAGGCCGCTGTTCACAACCTTTTGCACATATTCCTCATTCAAATACGTATGATTAGGACCGATGCCCATCGCGTATTGCTTGATTTCCTTAATATCTGCATCAGTAATTTCTGCGTTCGCTTTATATGAAATTAATTGTACGAGTTTAATTGAGGAGTCCAATTCATTCATCACTTTAAGGCTTTGAGGACTGAAGGACTGTACCAGCAATTTATTTTTATTAATCTTATACTTATCAAGCAGTCGAAGCAGTTCTTTTTCCATGCCAGGGTAAACATCCGGTGATTTTGTTTCAATGTAGTAGCTGTTGTTTTTTCCAAACTTCTTGAAAACCTCTTCAAGTGTCGGCACCTTTAAGTCTTTGTATTCCGCTTTTGCTGCATATGGGTACTTCTCGTTAAACCAGCTGCCTGCATCAAGCTGCTTAATTTCATTTAAAGTGTAATCCTTTACGGACCCTGTTCCATCTGTCGTCCGGTCAAGCGTCACGTCATGCATCGCAATGAGATGTCCATCCTTTGTCATCTGCAAATCAATTTCGATATAATCCCCATGCATTTTCTCGCCCATATCATATGAAGCGATTGTATGTTCAGGTGCATAAGCTGACGCACCGCGATGCGATACATTCACAATGTCCTTATGCATATCCTTTGCCAATGCTGCACCTCCTCCAAAAACATTCAGCCCAATGACAGCCGCACCAATTACCGAAATCATTTTCTTTTTCAATGTCTTCGTCCCCTATCTATAATGGTTTACACATTAAGAATAGTGACGAAATATTAACCCTGTTATAAGTCTATGTAAAGTCTGGAAGAATAATAGTTTACAGGAATATTAA
The DNA here is from genome assembly GCF_964223445.1 of Cytobacillus sp. Taxonomy (NCBI): domain Bacteria; kingdom Bacillati; phylum Bacillota; class Bacilli; order Caryophanales; family Bacillaceae; genus Cytobacillus; species Cytobacillus sp. The sequence goes on along the minus strand of NZ_CAXQGS010000044.1, from coordinate 10,951 downwards.
TACAAGCATTTCGAAATAGGCCTCATTCACTAGAAAGTCTTTAATGTAGAAACTTGTAATCTTTTTATAAGTTTTGTCGAATCTGTTTATTTGCAGTTTAATTTGTCGATAATAGAATATAGTATTTCATCCCCTGATTAGGAGCCGAATCAATGACCACAACTTCGACTACTATAAAAAAACTTCATCATGACATCGATGTCCTGCGCAAAAAGATGATTTCTGTTGGAAAAAGAAAGGGATTGTCACACCCAGAAACGCTCATGTACTCAGAGGAGCTCGATAAGCTCATTTATAGGGTGCAGCGCAGCAAATTCATCCTTTAGAATTTCCCCGGTTATTACCTCAAAAGTAATAAATATTCCATAAAACGCACACTCTTTTAAATAGGGGTGTGTTTGTTTTATGATTGAGCGCTTCCTCAGGAATAACTGGGAGAAACTACATTCGCACACTTAAGCATTTTTATTGAGAAAAACTAAAAATATAGCCATAATGAGAGGATAACAACTACAAGGAATTGGAGATCTTATGAAGAAAAAATTCATGATTTTATTAGGAATCCTGCTTCTTGTTCTGACAGCCTGCGGTAAAGATCAGGCACAGGAAGCGATCACCTTAAAGGACCAAACCAGCAATGAAGTTACCTTCCCGCAGGACAAGCCAAGTGTTTTCTTCTTTATCACGACATACACCTGAGGACTCTGTCAGCAGCAACTGGTCGAGTTGCATCAGAATATGGATAAATTAGAAGGCATGGACGCCAACATGTACATCGTCAGCAACGATCAGCCTGAGCAGCAGCTTGAGCTGTATAATGCGCTTGAAGAAAAAATGGGGCACAGCCTCCCATTTGTGTCAGATCCTGAAATGAAGCTCATTGAAAAGGCTGATATGAAAAATGGTGACGCAGCCTATAGAGGCTACGCTTTAATGGATACAAAAGGCAATATTGTGTTCAACAAGGTCAATGACCATTGGGGAGAAGAAATCGATAAAACCGCAGAAGATATTAAGAAAGAATATGAGGAGCTTTCCAACTAAAAACGAAAAAAAACACGCTTGAGAGCGTGTTCATGAATCCCTGTCTCTATTTGTGAACTGGAGCATGGCGATAACAAACATACCGAAACTGATCATCAAAGACAACACTTCAAAGGTACCCATTTATACATCGCCTCCTTATCTTCAGCCTTCCCGGAACCAAACTTGTCCTATACTCAGGATAAGTGCCCATTTGAAAATCCGTCCAAAAGGCCTAAAAAGAGCCAGCCACATTGCAAAATTGCATGTGACTGGCTCTTTTTTGTGAAAATCCGCTATTTTCTTAAGCTTTCCTCAAAATCGCCCCACTCTTATGCGCGTTTTATTCAAGACTTATTTGTGCAAAGCTTGAATTTATATATGATTTCCAAATTTACTTGCGGATAGCTAAATTTATTTGCGGATAAGCGATTTTTACTTGCGGATAGAAAAATTTATGTGCGTTTAGCACTTATCCCGAACTTTCTTTTCCAAATGCCAGCGGAACCTTGACTTGTTTCCTTCTTAATGAATCAGCACTTAAATATAATTCAACAATCAATAACATTAGAATGATCCAAATGCCTGTATTTAAGATAACTGCCTGCACCGGGCTTTCTATGAAAAAGGTAAACGTAAAGAACATCGCAAAAGTGAAAATTCGGCTCCACTGTGTCACATCGTATGTGAAGATGCCTTCCTTCAAGCCGTATATTCGAATGCGCCATACCAGCCTTACTATTTCAATAGTCTCCACCACAATGAAAACCAGGAAAACGGCAAGCCAAAACCAGGCAGCCGCCTGATGGGCTACAACGCCGGATTTATACATGGCGAGCCCGCTGATGGACAGGGCACCGTGAAAAATGCAATTGGTATTATTCCAATCCTTCGCAATGTTCCAGCCGCGAACGGCATAACGTTTAAGAATAAACCACGCACTGATGGAGTAAAAAAGCAGACCGGAAATAATAAGAGCGGCATTCAGAACGCCAGGTACATCTGCGAAGACAGTATTGAATAGCAGCACAAGAGATTGTGTGCTGACCGTCGTCAGCAGCAAAACTCCATGTGCCTGCTGTCCAAAGGATGTATCCTTGAGATCCTTGAAGCCTATTAAACTAATTCCAATATAAAAAATCCATAATCCCGCATTGAGAATGGCCAGCGCCTGGGCTTCTGCACCTGCACCAAATTGCTTGAAGAACATGATTCCGCAAATCGACGTTCCTGCCACCCAGGTTCCAATGCCAAATCGGTTAATGGGATTAGTGTAATGCAGCTTCTTAAACTCTCCTCTATAAATGGTCATTCCGATCGATACCAAAATGGCCATCCATAAGGCTAAATCTGCTATACTTAAAATCTTGCCGACGCTCCCCAAAAAGAAGGACAAACCGAAGAAATTCAGCAAAACTCCCTGTGTTACAATGCCAAGCGCCATCACAGCCGCCATTGCAGCCGTATGGATATTAACTTTTTTGCGAATGATAACCAAAACAGCCCCGATAAACAGAAGGCCAAGCAAAATGAAATAAAACACTATAATCACCGTTAAAATGAATTTATTATAATTATAACATCCTATGCAAGTGACCCTTTCGGTGGGGATAAAAAAAACAGCGCATTTCCATGCACTGTCAGCCCCGCTCAACTATTTAAATCAAAACGCTGTTCCGGTTTTGATTACCTTCTGCCTGTATCGAATCCCCCTCATATGGGAGTTCTATCTCAATCTTCGTGCCTTCCCCAACTTTACTTTCGACTATTAAGCGGCCATTATGGTTTTCAATAATTTTATAGCAAATCATCAGTCCCAGCCCGGTTCCTTTTTCCTTTGTCGTATAGAAAGGTTCCCCCAGACTTGATATCCTTTCTTCTGAAATGCCAACACCCTGATCGATGAATTGAATGGAAATAGTGTTGCCTGTTTTTTTAAAAACTTTAATATTTAACTGGCCTCCGCCTGGCATAGCTTCAATGGCATTTTTAATAATGTTAAGGAATACTTGTTTCAATTGGTTCTTTTCACAATGAATCATGGGGTCATGAAGTTTATTTTCTACTGTAATTTCCACATTATTTAAAATGGATTGGGTGCTGCTCAGAAGAATCACTTCGTTGATTAATTTAGTAAGGTCCTGCTTTTCGAAAATGTCTGCAGTCGGCTTTGCAAGCACTAAAAATTCACCGACGATTCCATTTATGCGGTCCAGTTCCGATAGTACAATGTCAAAGTATTCGTCTTTTTGGCTATTTGACTTGAAGAGCTGAACAAACCCTTTGATCGAGGTAAGAGGATTGCGGATTTCATGTGCGATTCCGGCTGCCATTTGGCCCAGAAGTGCCAGCTTTTCTGATTTTTGCAGAAGCTTTTCCTGTTCCTCTTTTTTATCGGAAATATCAGTTCCGATAGAGAGTATGGCCTCTTTTCCTTCATATTCAACATATAGTGATGAAACTTCAAAATACCTCCTGGCTCCATCCAAACGTTTTACCTGATATTCTATATTGTTTAAAAGCTGCTTCTCTGACTTAATGTACTGATATCGCTCCTGCAATCGGCCCTTATAGTCCATTTCGATAAAGTCAAGAAGCGACCTGCCAATTAATGCATCTTTATCTGATGCCGACAATACGCTGACAGCAGAGGAGTTTGCATACAAAATTTCAAAATCCTTATGTATGAGCACGGAAACCGGAAGTGATTCCAGAAGCAATTTGTAGCTCCTCTCGCTGGCCCGCGCTTTTTCTGCATAGTACCTGCTTTTGTCAAACTGCCAGCCAACAAACCAGGCAATACATGTAAATAGAAAAAAATCAAAAGTAAAAAACGTTTCATGCGAGAAAATGGATTGATAAGAGGTAAATAGAACCGAAATAAGCACAAGTGAAATTTGACCTGTCCGTTTACTCATATAGTCCTCTTTTTGTGTTTTTTTCTATATTTTAGCATCAAATGTGAGGTTACCGATAACATTTTCAAAAAAAATTTAAATAAGTGAACAAGTCTATTATCTATTAAATTCCATAAAAAAACCCGCCTGGGGCTGCTGATAATCCCCGAGCAGGTTAAAATAAGCCTATTTCTTCTTAGGAGCAAGCTCTACTGCCTGACGCATGGCTTCCATTAAGCTTTTCTCGTCAGCTATGCCTTTTCCGGCAATATCGAAGGCTGTACCGTGATCAACACTTGTACGAATGATGGGAAGGCCGACTGTGATATTAACCCCGGCATCCAGACCCAAAACCTTAACAGGCCCATGCCCCTGATCATGGTACATAGCAACTACAATATCAAAGTCGCCCCGCACAGCTCTGAAAAATAATGTGTCAGCCGGCAGCGGCCCTATAGCATCAATACCCTCTGCCTGTGCTTTCTCTACTCCCGGAACAACTTTTTCTTCCTCTTCGCCATACCCGAATAATCCATTTTCGCCTGCATGAGGATTGATTCCGCAAACAGCAATTTTAGGTGATTCAATGCCGGCTTTTTTCAATGTGTCATGGGCCAGCTTCAGCACGTGGTACACTCTTTCAGGATTGATCATTTTAACTGCATCAATAATCCCGACATGTGTTGTCACATGGATAACCCTTAAATTTGGTGCGGATAACATCATGGAATAATCTTTCGTATTGGTCAAATCCGCTAAAATCTCTGTATGGCCTGGATACATATGGCCGCCCTTTTGTAATGCTTCCTTGTTTAAAGGTGCAGTACAAATCGCATCAATCCGGTTTTCTTTTGCCATTTCGATCGCTTTGGCTAAATATTGAAATGCTGCGTTTCCAGCCTCCGGAGATACCTGCCCAATCGGAAGGTCTTCCGGCAAAAGGTCCAAATCAAGGCAATGTACTACCCCATGCTTATATGGGATCCCGTGCAATTCCTCTGCGCTTACCGCTTCAATAACAAGCCCGCTGTTAACAAAAGGTTTGGCCCGCTCTAAAATTTTTCTATCACCAATGACAAGCGGGTTGCTTATTTCATACATTTCAGCCTCTGCAAGGCTTTTTAAAATAATTTCCGGCCCTACGCCCGCTGCATCCCCCATTGTAATGCCTACTACTGGTTTAGTTTGACTCATTGCACTCAACCTTTCCTGTCATATAATGTATTGCGTTTACCAGGGATTGCTCATTGCCGAATCCCCCTGCTTTTGTTACAGCCCAATAGCTTTTTTCCCTGCTGCGCAGCCGGCCAAAAGGGAGACCTGGTTCTATTTCTGTATGGAGCTCCATTTCCTGGATCCCCAATTCTGAACAAGCAGCTTTTGCTATGTCCCCGCCTGTTAAAATCAAGCCGTCGAGTTCCGGGAACTCATTTACAAGTCTGTTTGCAATTTGCCCCAGTCCCTTGGCAATCCGTTCCCCAATCTGCTTTCCTGATAATCCTATTGCTTCTCCCGCTATACGGGCTGCATCCCGGTTCTGATTGCAAGAATCCACATAGACAACAAAATGGTTTTTATCCTGATTTTGTTCAATTTCTTTAATGACTTCTTCAAAATCTATTGAATGATTAACCAATTGGATTGGATTGATTTCAGCAAAATAAGATTGATCAAGTTCTCTAATCCGGGAAAGCTGATTTTTTGTAACCTGTGACAGACTCCCTGAAACGGTGAGAGTTTTCCTGATGTTATTCTCCTCATGACCTTTTTCTCGATGAGATATAAGCTTTAGTGCATCGGGTAAATATTCAACCAGGGCACCAGAGCCGGTCCAAATAATTTTTTTCTGAAGGCTTGTGAAAATCTCGGCAATTACCTGCAGATCCTCTTCCCTTTCACTGTCGCAAATAATCCAGGTTTTCCCCGCCGCAACAGCACCTTCAATGAATTGTAGAATATCTGCTTTATCTCCTCGGATCAATTCCAGATCCATCAATGCAATATCCTTTCCCGCATCCTTATTTAACAAGTGAGGCAGAAAGCTTTCCGTTACAGGGGTCTTTGGATCCCTTCCAAACTCTGTTTCTGTAATCAGTTCACCATTTACATAATGATGTCCAGATACCGTTGTACGATTCATTTTTGGAAATGCCGGGGCAATAACAACGATTTCCGGCTGATATACCTTTTCAAGCGCTGCCAGTTCAGCTGATATATTTCCTCTTAAAGTTGAATCCACTTTTTTATAGACATGAGCATAGCCTTTATCAAAAAGAAGAGAAGCAGCTTTTTCGACTGCTTCATATGCTTCCTCTTGTGTTTTTGCACGGCTGTCAGTATCAACAATTAAGACATCAGGGTCAGATTGAATGCTTTTCCCGGTAAGATCCATCATAACAGTGGCAGTCAGCCCTTTTTTCGCCAGCTGCACTCCTGAATCATTAGCACCAGTCAAATCATCCGCGATAATGCCAAATTTTTCAAACACAAGAACCACTTCCTTAGCCATTAACTTTCTTCAGGTTTCCTTCATTAAACTCATAACCTTTTCTCTCTAGACGCTTCACCAAAAACGCTATATAGAGCGGAAGCAGGATTGCGGTTGTCACAGTAGATGCCGCAACCTGAACTGTCGCCAATTCAGCATACTGCGCAAACCCTGCACTTGCCGCTGCAATGGCAGCTGGTGTTGCTACAGCATTTCCTGCAGTGGAGCCTTCAGCAGCACCTACAATTGGATTCCACTTAAACGCTTTAAACACTAGATATCCTGCTGTACCCGTTACGAATACTGTTAACAGGCCAAGTATAATACCTGATAGACCGCCTTCTACAATGGCACCGAAGTCAATTCCCATTCCAAGGGCGAAAGCGAAAAATGGAATGAGCATGGAGCTTCCATTATCAAGGAATACACGCATTTCTTCATCCAGGTTACCCAATACCATACCTACCAGAATTGGAAGCAGCACGGCAATGAAGGATTGCAATGAGAACATGCCATCAACAAAGCCCATAGCACCAAAAATGGATAGGGCCACCATTGTTAAAAACGGACCGTCATTTAGAGCCAGCAATGAATATGCTGCACGGTCTTCCTTGCTTCCATACTGGCCGACAAGTGCGACGAATAGGCCGCCATTACTGTTCGTCATAGCTGCAATAATCGCAATTGGAGCCAAACCCAGCCAAAGGCCATTTTCACCTGCAAACATGTAAGCGATTAACCCGAATGCCGCACCGACTACCCACTTCGTAGCTAAAAGGGTTGCCCCTTTTCCTATTGAAACACCAAATGATTTTACGTTAATTTGAGCACCTGTACATAGCAGAAATAAAGCGATTAAAGCTGATGCACCGTCAACAAACAATGCTTGAGTAAAATTTCCGATACGGAGCAAATCAGGTGCAAAAGTATTAAGTATTGCTGCAATTAGCAACGGAACTACCATCATCCCGCCTGGAATTCGTTCAAGAGTTGCTTTGATCTTCATAATTTTAACATCCCCTTTATATATGTTTCAATTTTAAACATCACTGAAAACGATTACAGTTTTATATTAAACGCTTTCAATGCAAAATTCAACACTTTTCACAGAAAAATAGTTTGGTATTTTCTAGTTTTATATTATTTGTTGCAATTTTAAACACTTATAAAACAAAAAAAAGAAGCTGAATACTACTGCTTCAGCTTCCTCCACAATGTCGACCGATTAATGCCTAACCGTTTTGACACCTTTGTTTGATTTTGGTTTTCTTCTTCCATAACTGCTTCGATAATTCGTTTTTCAATCTGATCCAACGTTCCATTTAACAGACTGTCTTCAATTTGAACTGGCCGGTGCTTCCGATTCAGCTGTCTTGAAACAGTCTCTTTACTGATGGTATAGCCTTTCTCAGCTGCTAAGACATCAAAAAGGAATGCTTTCAGCTCAGCCGTATTGCCTGGCCATTTATATTGCTCCAGCAGCTCCATCGCATCCTCCCTGATTTTTACAGCCGAGGTTCCATACTGCTGATGAAAATGTGCAATAAAGTAAGCTGTTAAAGCTCTTATATCATCCTTGCGTTCTAATAAAGAGGGGATATAGATCCGAACGGTTTCTTCGTTATAAAGAAGGGAATAGAATTCCTGCATTTCACTGGGCAGGGATAGAATTACTTCTTTCCCTGATTCTGCCCAATTCTGACACTGCTTTAACAAATGGGGCTTCTCTTCTCCTGATATGTCCTCAGCGCCGTATATATATATAGATCGGATGTCGTCATCAAAGGGATCCAAACCTCTTCTTGCTCTTGCTTCCTTTGCATGTAAAGAAAGCAGCAAACCGGCCCCCTGATGTTTTAAGTAATGGATATAGCGTGCTAATAATCCTTTTCCAGTGCCGGCAGCACCAATTAAAAGCCATAAATTTCGGTTTATTCCTGCAGAAATAGCAGCCAGACAATCTTTCATTGCGTCACTCTCATTGATGATCATCGGCAGCTGTGACACTGATTCCACGTTAAAATCTTCTGAAGAACTCTTCATATGATTAAGCTCTTTAATAATGAATTGAGTATAGGTTTCACCCGTAATTTCAAGGTTCGAAACCTGAACTTTAAGCATATCTCCCTTAATACCTTCAATCATTTCAACGGACTCTGCATTTCCCTTCCGGTGTACAAGACTCTGTAAATCACTTACGAGTATGGGAGGAGAAGAAAAAGTATTCCATTGTTCAAATACACATTCAGCATTACTGTCAAAAATGATAAGATTGTCAGTGTTCTCCTTGATAATTGCCCGAAGCAGGTCGTTTTCCTGCTGTTTTCTGCGAAAAGAATGATACACGGATTTCACTTTTTGGAACGAATCAAAGATGGCTTCACGGCCGGATTGTATCAGGATTCCCTCGAGCCCTGCTTTAGCGGCAGCTTCCATAGTTACAACATCACCCATGATCAATTCAAAGCCCTTGGATTTTAGTTCCAGAACAAGGGCTTCTACTTCCTCTTCCTTTTGAATCGTAAAAACCTCTATACCAATATCCAATATGTCAGTAATCGTTTTGGCGCCAAGCGTTATGTTGGAAAAGCCAACAATTGCTTTCTTACCTGGAAAATCATTGGCAAGGGTTAAAACCCGAAGCATATCGTACCCGGATACCTGAATATCAATAACAGGGATATTTGTTTCCTGCTGGATCAGCTTTGCGGTTCCACCTCTGCTGATGATCATATCAATACCTTCAGATTCGGCATTATTCACATACGGGAGTGCCTGCCCCAGATTTCCGGTTGCTATTTTAATGTCCAGTTCTTTTTCCTCTTTCCTGCATTCCTCAATTAATGGAAGCATAGCAGGATAAGGGGCAATAAATAATGTCTTTATTTTCATCGCATTCACCTAAATGTATCTTACCATTCATTTCTAAGCGGCACCAATAAATAGGAAAACAGGTCATTGGTTCTTTTAAAAGCTTATTTCTTTATCTGCCCATTCCCTTTAACAATATATTTCGTCGAAGTCAGAGCCGGCAGCCCCATCGGACCGCGGGCATGGAGCTTTTGGGTGCTGATCCCGATTTCTGCGCCGAACCCAAACTCGAAACCATCCGTGAAGCGTGTGGAGGCATTATGGTAAACTGCCGCTGCATCGACTTCACCCAGGAATTTTTCCACATTATCAGGGTTTGCAGAAACAATTGCCTCAGAATGTTTAGTGCCGTAGCGGTTAATATGAATAATTGCCTCATCCACGCTTTTCGCCACTTTCAATGCGACTTCCAAGCCTAAATATTCAGTGGCCCAATCTTCTTCCACGGCTGGGATGATCTTTTCCCCGCACACACCTTCATCACCGTGAATAATAACCCCTTTTTCCTTTAGTGCAAGCACAAGATCATTCAGGCCATCCCACTCTCTGTGCACGATGATCGTTTCACATGCATTGCAAACGGATGGACGCTGTGTTTTCGCATTGATGGCAATGTTGATCGCCATTTCCTTATCAGCATCTTCATCAATATAGACATGACAATTGCCTGCACCTGTCTCAAGTACCGGGACTGTGGAATTCTCAACAACTGTCTTAATTAGCTTTGCCCCTCCCCGCGGAATCAGGACATCCAGGTATTCGTTCAGTTTAAACATCCCCGAAGCGGTTTCCCGGCTCGTATCCTCAATAAGCTGTACAGCATCAGGCGGCAAGTCGCTCTTTTCCAAGGCATGATGAATCACTTTCACAATTGCTTTATTGGAATGAATGGCAGTAGAACTTCCGCGCAGCATAACAGCATTCCCCGTCTTCAAACATAAGCTGGATGCATCGACCGTGACGTTTGGACGCGCTTCATAGATCATGCCGACAACACCAAGCGGGACCCTTACTTGTGTAATGGCGAGTCCGTTCGGACGTTCCCATGAGGATAAAACCTCCCCAACCGGATCATCCAAATGAGTAAGCTGGAGTAGTGCGTCCGCCATATCCTGAAGCCGGGCTTTATTTAAACGCAGACGGTCTAACAAAGCATCACTCATTCCATTTTTCTTTCCTGCGTCCAGGTCTTTCCCATTTTCTGCTAAAATAAAATTCTTCTCCTGCATCAGCTGCCCTGAGATCAGTTCAAGCGCATGATTCTTTTGCTTAGTAGTTTTTTTCGCCAGCTCTGCCGCTGCCTTTTTCGCTTTTTTCCCTTTTAAAATTAATTCCATGAGCTTTTCTCCTTTCTTTTTTGGCTTACCCAATGATCCCGATGAATAACTACACGGCGGTCGCTTCCTGCAATCTGCATTGCTTCCGAACTGGATAACCCTTTAATAGCCAACAGCTCTTCGGAAGAGAAATTAACCTGCCCTTTGCCGATCAAATCTCCTTTGGGACCAATCACTTCCACGACATCATGAACATGAAAATGGCCGGTAATGGTGGTCACTCCTGCAGGCAGAAGACTTTTTCCCTGAGTTAATATGGCTTGAGCAGCACCGTGATCCACTTCGATTTTCCCATTTGGGACAGAATGCAGTGCAAGCCATTGCTTGGAGGTTTT
>NZ_CAXQGS010000043.1:0-4833 GCF_964223445.1 Cytobacillus sp. | reverse complement strand
AAGATCCCTGAAAGATGATCAGGTTGATAGGTCAGAGGTGGAAGCGTGGCGACATGTGGAGCTGACTGATACTAATCGATCGAGGACTTAACCAAAACGAAAAGCGGAGGCGACTGTTCAACTTCGAGAGACGTTGGAGAGCCGGCCATTCAAATCCTGGTTTTGGGATTTGGAGGGATGGATCGAAACGGCCGAGAAGTTAGGAGCCGAAGCTAGACAAGTCATTGGTGAATACTCGGCAATACTTCTTCATACATTATCTAGTTTTGAGGGAACGAAGTTTCTTCAATTACATAGTCCGGTGGCGATAGCGAGAAGGTCACACCCGTTCCCATACCGAACACGGAAGTTAAGCTTCTCAGCGCCGATGGTAGTTGGGGGCTGTCCCCCTGTGAGAGTAGGACGCTGCCGGGCATATGAAAGAGCACCTGATGGGTGCTCTTTTTTGTGTGTTTGGATGAGTTACGGTACCAATACCTTATTTGAACTCTTTCTTTTTAATGAGAAAATACATATATGCGTCACATCTGCCAACATATGCGCCACTCCTTATTTTCACCGTCTGTTTTAAGTGTTAAATTTGTTCACTATAAAGATAAATTGTGCCAAGTGTTAGATAAACTTCAAAATATGCTAGATAAAATGGGAATCATGCTAGATAAAATCAAAAATTTGCTACACAAAACCCATTCATGCTAGATAAATCACCAAACTTGCCAGATAAAAGTATCACCTACTGTACCGCAGCTTCATAGAATCCAGAATCATGTTTTCAGCAGGTTCAGTCAGCCATACTTCGGGATTCCAACTCTCTATTCCAACCGAATAACAAGTTCAGAACAGCTAACACGTTTCACCTGTCCAACTGATCACCAAGCGCAGCACACTTCCCAGCCTCCAAAAAAACTTCTCCCAACCAAGCACAAACCCGCCCATTCAAAAATATATTGTTATCGACATTAACTTCCATTTTCAGGTTTGGGAAGTCAAAAAATGGGGGAAAATTATTAATACCCGCCAATTGCAAGAAATTACATAAATCATGTATAATTAATGTCAAATATAGTCAAAGTCAGATAGGGGGAGGCCTGGTGAGGAATATATCCGACATAATTGAAAATTATCTAAAACAGGTTTTAGAGAAGAGCGAAAGGGAAATCGTGGAAATTAAAAGAAGTGAAATTGCTGATAAGTTCCAATGTGTTCCTTCTCAGATCAATTATGTGATCAACACCCGTTTTACGATTGAGAAAGGATATGCAGTAGAAAGTAAGCGGGGAGGCGGGGGCTTCATACGGATTATGAAAGTCCAGTCCTATGACCATGCTGATTTAATTGACCAGTTAATTTCATTGGTGCAGAGCAGGATTGCCCAGAGCAGTGCAGAGAATGTCATTTACCGTCTGGTAGAAGAAGAGATAATAACACATAGGGAAGCTAAAATTATGCTTAGTGTTATAGACCGTTCTGTCCTGTATATTGATCTTCCATTCAGGGATGAGCTGAGGGCAAGAATGCTTAAGGCAATGTTAACCACTTTGAAATATAAATAGTAGGGAGCTGGGGAGGTGAAGTCATGATTTGTCAGGAATGTAACCAAAGGCCAGCCACGCTGCATTTTACGAAGGTTGTAAATGGCGAGAAAGAAGAGTTTCATCTTTGCGAGAAATGCGCACAGGAAAAAGGTGAAATGTTTATGCTGGGCAGCGGGTCTGGTTTTTCAATAAATAACTTGCTCGCTGGCCTTCTGAATATTCAGCCTGCCTTTCAGGAATCGGGCCAGGATCCTTTTCAGCAGGAGAAAGTCCTGCAGTGTGAGCAATGTTCCTTGACCTTTCAGCAGTTTATAAAAGTAGGCCGCTTTGGGTGCGCCAACTGCTATGAGACTTTTAAAGATCAATTGAACCCAATTCTTAGAAGGCTTCACAGCGGGAATTCCTCACACAGCGGAAAAATTCCTGCACGAATCGGGGGAACCATTCACCTGCGGAGGAATATTGATGATTTAAAAAATAATTTAAAAGAAATGATTTCCAAAGAAGAGTTTGAAAGAGCGGCAGAATTGAGGGACGAAATAAGGAAACTGGAAAAGCAGCTCAATGCCGATCAAAAGGGAGGGGAGTAAGCTTGTCGCTGGAACGTTTCATGAATCAAGCTATTAGCTCCTGGATGAGTGCGGAAGGCCCTGATTCCGATATTGTTTTAAGTTCGCGAATCAGGCTCGCCCGCAATATGAAGCAATATAAATTCCCTACTGTATTTTCAAATGAAGAAGCAGAAGCGGTCATTGAAAAAATAAAGGCGAGGGTGGAGCATTCTTCTTTTTCAAAACTTGGGAAAATGGAGCTTTTATTAATGGATAGCCTTCAGCCTCTTCAAAAAAGAGTGCTGATGGAAAAGCATCTGGTCAGTCCCCATCTTGCTGAGAATTCAACTCATGGTGCCTGCCTTCTTTCTGAAAATGAAGAAGTCAGCATCATGATTAATGAAGAAGACCATATAAGGATTCAATGCTTATTTCCGGGATTTCAGCTTACTGAAGCCTTAAGTATGGCAAATGAAATTGATGATTGGCTGGAGGAAGAAGCCGACTATGCATTTGATGAACATATTGGCTTTTTAACAAGCTGCCCCACAAATGTAGGAACAGGGCTAAGGGCATCTGTTATGATGCATTTGCCTGGCCTGGTTCTCACGCAGCAAATGAACAGAATTATTCCGGCAATTAACCAGCTTGGGTTAGTTGTTAGAGGAATTTACGGGGAAGGCAGCGAAGCTTTAGGTAACATCTTTCAAGTTTCAAACCAGATCACTCTCGGAAAATCAGAAGAGGATATCGCAGAGGATCTGAAAAGCGTTGTCAGTCAGCTGATTTCTCAGGAAAGATCGGCAAGGGAAGCATTAGCAAAGACTTCTAACATACAATTAGAAGACAGAGTCTTCCGCTCTTATGGCATTTTATCGAATAGCCGGATCATTGAATCAAACGAAGCAGCACAATGCTTGTCTGATGTTCGCCTGGGGATTGATATGCAGTACATCAAAAACATATCAAAAAATATATTGAATGAGCTGATGATCCTGACACAGCCCGGCTTCCTGCAGCAATATGCAGGCGGGCCGCTCAGACCGCATGAACGCGATATCCGCAGGGCTTCATTAATTAGGGAAAGATTACAAATGGAAGATCAAGAGTTGGGAGGATGAAAATATGATGTTCGGACGATTTACGGAAAGAGCTCAAAAAGTATTGGCTTTAGCACAGGAGGAAGCAATCCGTTTAGGACATAACAACATCGGAACAGAGCATATTCTGCTGGGGCTTGTACGCGAAGGTGAAGGCATTGCTGCAAAAGCTCTCTATGCTTTAGGCCTCGGCTCTGATAAGATCCAAAAAGAGGTTGAGAATTTAATTGGCAGGGGGCAGGATGCTTCCCAGACCATTCATTATACACCGCGTGCCAAGAAAGTCATTGAACTTTCGATGGACGAAGCAAGAAAGCTTGGCCATTCCTATGTAGGAACAGAACATATCCTGCTTGGCCTGATCCGTGAGGGTGAAGGCGTGGCAGCCCGAGTTTTGAATAACCTTGGCGTCAGCCTCAATAAAGCGCGCCAGCAAGTGCTTCAGCTATTAGGCAGCAATGAGTCCGGCAGTCATCAGGGTGGCTCCGCAGCCAATGCGAATACACCGACTCTTGATGGATTGGCACGTGACTTAACTGCTATTGCCAGAGAAGGAAGCCTGGATCCGGTAATTGGACGAAGCAAAGAAATTCAGCGTGTAATCGAAGTTTTAAGCCGCAGGACGAAAAACAACCCGGTTCTGATCGGTGAGCCTGGGGTAGGTAAAACAGCCATCGCAGAGGGCTTGGCACAGCAGATCATTAATAATGAAGTGCCGGAGACTCTTCGTGATAAAAGGGTTATGACGCTAGATATGGGTACAGTAGTTGCCGGAACAAAGTATCGCGGTGAATTTGAAGACCGCCTGAAGAAGGTAATGGATGAAATCAGGCAGGCAGGAAACATCATTTTATTTATTGACGAGCTTCATACATTAATAGGTGCAGGCGGAGCAGAAGGTGCGATTGATGCTTCTAACATCTTAAAGCCTTCTCTGGCCCGCGGTGAACTTCAGTGTATTGGTGCAACAACTCTTGATGAATACAGAAAATATATTGAAAAGGATGCGGCACTTGAAAGAAGATTCCAGCCTATTACGGTTGATGAGCCGACTGCGGAGGAATCGGTACAGATTCTTGAAGGTCTTCGTGACCGTTATGAGGCCCACCATCGTGTGACGATTACGGATGCAGCCATTCAAGCAGCTGTAAAACTTTCAGATCGCTACATCTCAGACCGCTTCCTTCCGGATAAAGCAATTGATTTAATTGACGAAGCGGGTTCAAAGGTAAGACTTCGCTCTTATACTACGCCTCCAAACCTGAAAGAACTGGAGGTTAAGCTGGAGGATGTAAGAAAAGAAAAAGACGCTGCCGTTCAAAGTCAGGAGTTTGAAAAAGCGGCTTCCTTAAGAGATACAGAGCAGCGCCTGCGTGAACAGCTCGAAGAAACGAAAAAAACATGGAAAGAAAAGCAGGGCAAAGAGAACAGTGAAGTGACGGTTGAGGACATTGCCAATGTGGTGGCCAGCTGGACTGGAATCCCTGTATCGAAGCTGGCCCAAACAGAAACAGAAAAGCTTCTTAATCTGGAAGAAATTCTTCATTCCCGTGTAATCGGACAGGAAGAAGCGGTTAAAGCCATTTCGAAGGCTGTCCGCCGTGCCCGTGCAGGCCTTAAAGATCCGAAGCGTCCGATTGGCTCGTT
>NZ_CAXQGS010000042.1:0-5393 GCF_964223445.1 Cytobacillus sp. | reverse complement strand
AAATGGTGAGCCATGAAGGACTCGAACCTTCGACCCTCTGATTAAAAGTCAGATGCTCTACCGACTGAGCTAATGGCTCATTTAAAAATGGCTGGGCTAGCAGGATTCGAACCTGCGAGTGACGGAGTCAAAGTCCGGTGCCTTACCGCTTGGCTATAGCCCAATAACAAATGGCGGTCCCGACGGGAATCGAACCCGCGATCTCCTGCGTGACAGGCAGGCATGTTAACCGCTACACCACGGGACCATCCATATAAATACCGTCGGAAACAAAAAAAGTGACCCGTACGGGATTCGAACCCGTGTTACCGCCGTGAAAGGGCGGTGTCTTAACCGCTTGACCAACGGGCCGTTGTCAGAATTTTCTGGCGGAGAAGGAGGGATTTGAACCCTCGCGCCGCTTACGCGACCTACACCCTTAGCAGGGGCGCCTCTTCAGCCACTTGAGTACTTCCCCAAATATGGCTCCGCAGGCAGGATTCGAACCTGCGACCGTTCGGTTAACAGCCGAATGCTCTACCACTGAGCTACTGCGGAATAATAATGAACTTTATCGATAAAACAGTTAACACCTTATCGACTCTTCATATTATAAGGACGCTGGCTATAAAAGTCAAGCTTGTTTTTTAGAAGAATTTATTAGCCGTTTGTCCTGTTTGTCCTGCGACAATTATTAAATATAATGTGTATTTAATCTATTGTCAATTCTTTTTTAATACTAATTTCCCCTTGCATTTACCGCAGACATATTTATTCGTATCAACTATTCTTTTTCTTTGATAGGTTTGACCGCATTCTTTACACATATAAACAAGAATCTTAGCAGCTTTATTTGTTTTTGGGCGATCAGGCAAGGCAGAACAATATCGAGGTGCTCCCACTTTTTTCATTAGCATTCTGAAATCCTGATCACGATGTTTATACCCTTTACCTTCTAAATGCAAGTGATAATGACAGAGTTCGTGCTTAATAATCCCCTCTAATTCTTCGGCCCCAAGCTGTTCATAATACTTTTTATTTATTTCAACATGGTGTGAACTCAGCATATATCTTCCGCCAGTCGATCTAAGACGCAAATTAAAATAAGCCTGATGGCGAAAGGGCTTGCCGAAGCTTTCTAATGATATCTTTTCAACAAGTGTCTGAAGTTCCTGGTCATTCATAGCAATGTTTTTCCTCTCTTATCGTAAACATGACAACCTATTATAGCATACATTATATATACCTTTTATAGCTCTGAACTCCCTTAGCAGTCCAAGGGAGAATCATCAGATTCCAATACACGGGAGGTAAAACATATGCCTGTTTGGTTTCAAAATCAAATCCAGCGTGCCTTTTATGAAAAAGACCGCTATCAGATCAAACTGCTGAATCAGTGCTGGTTTTTCTATAGAAAGAAACACTGCTCATAAAATGCTGAGAGCCTGAGATGAATACCAGCTAATATCAGCCACAACCTCCACCCGGAACCGCAGTCGACACTTTGCTGACTGAAATTGCATAGTCCAGCAGAACACATTCTCTGCAAACCTTAAAAGAATAGGCCAAATCACGCTAGAAAGATTGATTTCCGATGTGATTTGGCTTATGACTCGAGAAGTCAATCCTTGAAGACAGTAAAACAAAGCAATATTTTTCAGTTAATTAGAGTGTTCAAGCATAGTTAAGGCGACTCTTCCCTTGTGCTTATCAACTGAGTCAACCCAGACTGTTACTACATCCCCAACGGACACGACATCCAGCGGATGTTTGACAAATTGGCGGCTAAGTTTGGATATATGAACAAGGCCATCCTGTTTGACTCCGATATCAACGAATGCACCAAAGTCGACAACATTTCTCACTGTCCCTTGAAGCTCCATCCCTTCCTGCAAATCTTCAAGTTTCAGAACTTCTTTCTTTAGGAGCGGCTTTGGCAGCTCATCACGCGGATCCCTTTCAGGCCTCATTAAGGCATCTATAATATCTCTTAGTGTAAGTTCACCAATTTCAAGCTCCCGGGCTGTCTGGCTGATATTTATGCCTTTTAGTGCTTCCCTTAATGATTGTGTTCCAAGGTCACTGGATTTAAAGCCGAGATTAGCAAGCAATTTATTTACTTCCGTATATGTTTCCGGGTGTATCCCAGTCCGGTCCAGAGGTTCTTTTCCATCGTTAATCCGCAGGAAGCCTATCGCCTGTTCATAAGTTTTGGCCCCAAGACGCGGAATCTTTTTCAACTGCTTGCGGTCTGTAAATTTCCCTTCTTCTTCCCGTTTCTTGATTATATTAGCGGCAACTGTTTTCGAAAGGCCAGCTACATGCTGCAGCAATGAAGATGACGCTGTATTTACATTAACACCCACTTGGTTTACCGCTGTCTCAACAACAAAAGAGAGTGATTCTGACAGTTTTTTCTGGGATACGTCATGCTGATATTGACCAACCCCCACGGACTTGGGATCAATCTTAACCAATTCTGCAAGAGGATCCTGAAGTCGGCGGGCGATGGATACGGCACTTCTTTCCTCTACCTGAAGATCAGGAAACTCTTCTCTGGCAAGATCTGAGGCAGAGTATACGCTCGCCCCTGCTTCATTGACAATTAGGTAGAATATTTCCTCTTTCATGTCCTTTAAAATGTCAGCGATGAACTGCTCGGTTTCCCTTGAGGCGGTTCCATTGCCGATGGCAACCATTTCTACTTTAAAGGTGTTTAGAATATGCACTACTTTCTCTCGTGCTTGTTTCGTTTTGGAAACAGGCGGATGCGGATATATGACACCGATATCAAGTACTTTTCCTGTCTCATCTACCACAGCCAGCTTGCAGCCAGTTCTGTAGGCAGGGTCTACACCAAGTACCATCTTGCCTTTTAATGGGGGCTGAAGCAGCAATTTTCTGAGATTTTCAGAAAAAATCATGATTGCCTGTTCTTCTGCTTTTTCAGTTAGTTCATTGCGGATTTCACGTTCAATCGAAGGCATAATCAGACGCTTGTATCCATCTTCAATAGCTTCCTTTACAATTGGTCTTGCAGGGGAGCGTTCATCCTTCACCCACTTTTTATATAAGTATTTTAAAATCAATTCGGTATTTGGCTTAATGTTAATCCTTAAAACTTCTTCTTTTTCACCGCGGTTTAATGCAAGTGTGCGGTGTGGAACAATCTTGCTCACTGGTTCCTCATACTCGTAATACATTTCATAAACGCCTTTTTCATCAATCTCTTTATTCTTCACAGAAGACTCAATGGTTCCCTTTTTGACTGTTTCCATACGGATCCATTTTCTGCTTTCTGCTTCATCTGATACCCATTCTGCGATAATATCTTTGGCTCCGGCAATTGCCTCTTCGGCTGTAGTTACTTCCTTTTCATCAGATAAAAATTCTTTTGCCTTTGCAGCCAGGGTTTCATTAAGGGGAAAAGCGAGAAGCCATTCAGCAAACGGTTCAAGCCCTTTTTCCTTTGCTACAGTTGCTTTTGTGCGGCGCTTTTGCTTATATGGCCGGTATAAGTCTTCTACCTCCTGCAGCTTCACCGCTTTTTCAATTTTGGATTTTAGCCCTTCTGTCAACTTGCCCTGTTCTTCAACTAGGCGGACTACCTCTTCTTTACGCTGATTGAGATTTTGTATGTATTGCCAGCGCTCCATAATATCCCGGATTTGCACTTCATCCAGTGCGCCTGTCTGTTCCTTTCTGTATCGGGCAATGAACGGGACTGTGTTCCCTTCTTCCAGTAAGCTGATTGTGTTTTTTACTTGTTTAATGGCTATTGATAATTCCCCAGCGATTAGGTTTAGCACTTGATTTTGTCTATCCAAAGTTTTTTCCAAGATCATTCCTCCATCATAGAGTCTCACTTTTCATTTTATCAAAAAGAAAAACAAAAAGCTTACCCTGTTCTAGAGTAAGCTTCCAAGTATGAAAGTAGCATCATCTGAGGTAGATGGATACTGCTTTTTTATATCTTCCGAGATAAGATCAATAGGGAGAAATGCTTTCAGCAAAGATTTAACCCCTTGAATATTTAAGCCATCTGAATATATCAAAAACTTAGATTCCGCTTCATACGTAAACCGCTGGGTATGAAACACCTGCGGCCTTCCTGACAGATATCCAGTTACAGGCAGGGGATAAGTGAGTTTTCCAGTAGATGAATAAAGGAAAAACCGAATATTCCCTACACAGCTGTATACAAATTCCCTGGAGGCAAAATGAACTTTAAACAGCGCAACTGCTGCTCCTCTTTTTTGTAAAAGAACATCGTTGCAAAGCTTCATGAGTGTATCTACATCCTTCTCATGATGCTGCTCTACGACAGAAACAACAGCAGAAGAAGCTTCATACGCGAATTCCCCGCTTCCAAGGCCATCTGCCAGCACACATACAAAGTATTCATCAGTTGCGGTGAAGTAATATCCATCACCGCAAAAAGCTTTACCATCTTTAGCTGTCTGGTGAGCAATCACTTCGATGTTATCTCCAACCAATTTGGTCATGAAAGGCACTCCGAGTTATTTGTTTCAGAGTGGATCGCTTCCTGAAGCTTTTTGATTGCACGGCGCTGAAGTCTCGAGACATGCATCTGGGAAATCCCCAGTTTATCTCCAGCTTCTTTTTGGCTCATATTCTCAAGATATGTGTATTGTATAATTAATTTCTCTCTCTCAGACAGGACATGCAGTACTTTTTCAAGAACAAGCATTTGGTTTACTTTTTCATAGCCCTCGTCTACATTTCCGACGATATCCAGCAATGTAACTGTTCCGCCATCAGAATCGGCCTCGATTGAATGGTCAACAGAAAGCGCCTGATAGCTTTTTCCCATTTCCATTGCTTCGAGCACTTCTTCTTCTGATACTCCCAGCACATCGGCTATTTCGTCCACTCTTGGAGACCTATGAAGTTCTGTTGTGAGCTCTTCAACGGTCGCTTTAATTTTTGGGCCCAATTCCTTTATGCGGCGCGGAACATGAACGCTCCAAGTTTTATCCCTTAAAAAGCGCTTAATTTCGCCGATAACCGTAGGAACAGCAAAAGCCTCAAACGTTTTGCCGAAAGACTCATCATAGCGGCGGATAGCCCCTAATAAGCCTATAATGCCTACCTGGACAATATCCTCATGATAAGATCTTCCTTTTGAGTACTTACGGGCAATGGCTTCAACTAAATTCTGATATTGAAGGACCAGGGCGTTTTGAGCTTCTTCATCCTGGTGAAGCTGGTAGGCTTTAATTAAAGCATTTGTTTCTTCTTTGGATTTTTGATTAGGTTGAGATTGTTTTTGCATCCCTCTCCACCTAATCAAAAATCCAAAGAAGAAACAAATGCTTTAATTAAAGCCTACCAGCTTCACCAGGATGAAGAAGCTCAAAACGCCCTGGTCCTTCAATATCAGAATTTAGTTG
>NZ_CAXQGS010000041.1:0-3582 GCF_964223445.1 Cytobacillus sp. | reverse complement strand
TCACCCCCGACAAGCACAAGACGAGCCTCACAGAAAGGCGTCCTTTGCCTTTTTGTGAGGATGCTCGAAATGTGGAGGCGACTGCCCAGGGACGACAGGCATAAGACGGTTCCTGTAAGAAGGCGTTCTTCCTTCTGGAAGGAAACGGCTTATAACCCCGAGTCACTAGGAGCCGGAACTAGACAAGCTTGTGACCTCGAGGGGGTAGGCGCTGGAGCTAGACAGTTAAGAAAAGCACCGGATTATCCGGTGCTTTTGCTTTTCACATTAGTCTACTACAATATAAGCAATCATTGGTCCGCTATTATCCTTATCCGGATGAGTAAGACACACCAGACGGTAAACGCCTTCTTTATCAAATTGAAGAGGGACCACCGTTTCTTCTGCTTTTTTTACCACACCTTTAATATCAGTTCCTTCAATGATGTATGGATGTTCCATTCCATTAACTCCCCAAATCTTCAGATTTACCTTTTCACCTTTTTCAAGAAATATAGTTCCAGGATCCCAGCGATATGCTTCAATTTCTCTGCCATCAGGCAGCTTGGCTTTAAATTCTCCTGTAACCATATGAATTTCCCGGACTTTTTCGCCCTCCGTCTGGTTGAATACTGTCAAATTATCAGATTTTGAAAAAAACCATACTGATGCAGAAACGATTACTGAAAATATGATGACAAATGCAATAATGCTGCGTTTCTTTAATACAAGAAAAGGCATGCTCATACTCCTTCCTAATTGGTTGTCCCTATATAGATATGCAGGAAGGGCATCATAACTTGTCTACTATTTCTGAGATTTTCACGATAATTTCTTTACATTTGCCAAAATACTATTTCATAATAGAATTAAAAAAGGATGTGGCAGCATGTACAAAGTACTTGTGGCCAATCGGGATGAGTACGATACGAAAGGCATAGAGTGGCTTCTTAAATCATCAATGAACGCATGGCAAGTAGATTCCGCCCAAAATGAATCAGGGCTTATTTATAAGCTTGAAACTTTTCAGCCAGACCTATTGATTTTTGAACTTGATCTGATAAATGAAGAAAGTTATAGTCCTTTCCTTAAAACCATTCAGATCATAGGGCCGGATTTGATTGCCTTAACAATGGAAGCGACCTTTTCACAAGCAAAAAGAGCCATCGACATGGGTGTATCCGATTTAATACTTAAGCCAATTTCAGCAGATACTTTATTAAAATCAGCGAGAAAGATTCATAGACGTAATCAGATGAATAATCGGACTGCTGAACAAAACTCCATTCAGAAAGCTGAAAAAGACTTCAAATATCAGGACTTATTTTTAGAAGGTCATGATTCGGCAGAACCATTTGTATCTATTGGAATAAAGACTGAAAATCCGCTGGAGCTTCCAAAGCTATATAAATTTCTTGAAAGCTATACTTTTCAAAAAACAGTTCACTCATTTATTTTGAGTGATATGATTTTGATTTTGGCTGAAAAATCTGATGTGGCCTGGAAAGAGGAGAGCCTCAGATTTATGAGAGATTGGCAGGAGACGTCAGCAGAACAAATCGCCATCAGCATTTATACGGGCAGGGAGGACAGCGGAACCGTCAGAAGCTACTATCTTGCAAACAGGAAACTGATGGAGTTAACTTTTTACAGGGGATTTAATCAGGTAATTGAGGAGAAATCATTGCCTAAATGGCTATCAATTGATCCATTCCTGACCCCCGAGGAACAGAGCAAATGGATTGATTTCCTAAATCAATCTGATTTAGAAGCGCTGAAGTCATGGTTTTACAAGGAATTCCTTATTTTGCAGGACCCATATCCGGAACCAGGTCTCATCAGAATTCGACTGACCAGTATCCTTGCGCAAATTCGCAGGCATATGAAAACTTTCCGGCTGGCAGAGGGGGATATGGAGAAAGAATATCTGCGTTTATTCCAGACTATCCTTTATTCTCCCCTGATCTACCGGGTGATTAACGAAATGATTAGCTTTATTTCCCTTATTTTTGAAACCATACGCTCTGATAAAAAGCTGAAGCTGGAACTTACTGACAGAGTCTTATTCTATATAGAAACGAATTACTGGGACCCTGAGGTTACTCTTGAAAGGGCAGCTGAATATGCAGACCGAAACCCGAATTATATCAGCTCCACGCTCGCAAAAAAATGCGGCAAGTCGTTCCGGGAGCTGCTTAATGAAACCCGGATCAGGCAATCTGCCAAGCTTTTGATGGAATCAGAAATAAGCATTAAGGAAATCGCGTCTGTCTGCGGTTTTCGCAATCAGCAATATTTCAATAAAGTTTTTAGTAAAATTAAAGGAATGCCGCCAAATCAATATAGAAAGAGCATGCATAAAACCTC
Organism: Cytobacillus sp.; assembly: GCF_964223445.1. Classification (NCBI taxonomy): domain Bacteria; kingdom Bacillati; phylum Bacillota; class Bacilli; order Caryophanales; family Bacillaceae; genus Cytobacillus; species Cytobacillus sp. The sequence continues at coordinate 1,236 of NZ_CAXQGS010000041.1, read as the reverse complement.
CGTTTAACCGGGGGTTTATTTTTGTTCTAATTATAAAAATACTAATATTTATATAAAAATCGAAAAAAACATTATAAGAATCTAACAAAATTACAAAAAATCAAACTTAATTATTATACTTTTCAGATAGTTCCCATTATAAAATCTAAATATGAGATAACATTGGAGGGATAACAATGAAAGCGGAAACAAAAAGAGAAATAAAAAACTATCAAGGCAGTGAGCTTCATGCTAAGGGCTGGATTCAGGAAGCAGCACTCCGCATGCTGATGAATAACTTGGACAAAGAGGTTGCAGAGATCCCTGAAGAGCTGGTTGTATACGGCGGGATCGGAAAGGCAGCGCGAAATTGGGATTGTTATGACGCGATTGTCAAAACATTGCATGAATTAGAAGACGATGAAACACTTCTTGTCCAATCCGGAAAGCCGGTTGCCGTTTTTAAATCACATAAAGATGCACCGAAGGTATTAATCGCCAACTCGAATCTTGTGCCTGCCTGGGCAAATTGGGATACCTTTCATGAGCTTGATAAGAAAGGCCTGATGATGTATGGCCAAATGACAGCCGGAAGCTGGATTTACATCGGTAGCCAGGGAATTGTACAAGGAACCTACGAAACATTTGCAGAGCTAGGCAGACAGCACTTCTCCGGCTCACTGAAACAGACTATTACTTTAACCGCAGGCCTTGGCGGAATGGGTGGCGCCCAGCCGCTTGCAGTAACAATGAATGATGGTGTCTGCATTGCCATTGATGTGGATGAACACCGCATTGACCGCAGACTTGAAACGAAATATCTGGATACAAAGGTTTATTCAATTGAAGAGGCAATCAAATTAGCACAAGAGGCAAAGCAGGAAGGCCGTCCGCTTTCTATCGGTCTATTAGGTAATGCAGCTGAAATTCTGCCAAAAATGCTTGAAATGAACTTCATCCCGGACGTCTTGACTGACCAGACTTCTGCACATGATCCTTTAAATGGCTATGTTCCAATCGGCTATTCTTTAGAAAAAGCAGCTGTTCTGCGAAAGGAAAATGCTGCTGAATATGTTCAGAAATCAAAAGCAAGCATGGCCGTCCATGTTCAGGCTATGCTCGACATGCAGAAGAAGGGTGCAGTCACATTTGATTACGGAAACAATATCCGTCAGGTGGCAAAAGACGAAGGTGTTGAGAATGCTTTTGATTTCCCTGGATTCGTGCCTGCATACATCCGTCCGTTATTCTGTGAAG
>NZ_CAXQGS010000040.1:0-76559 GCF_964223445.1 Cytobacillus sp. | reverse complement strand
ACACAAAGCTGCTGGCCTTTATTGGGGAATGAGCTATGGGAGCATTTACCCGAAATTAAAAAAGCTGGAGGAAGAAGGATTTATCTATGCAATCGAGCAGGAAGAAGAAGGTAGAAAGAAAAAGATGTATGAGCTCACGGCAAAAGGCTGGAAAGAATTTGAGAACTGGCTAAAGACTCCTCCCTCTTTTCCAGTTATTAAAGATGAATTGCTAATGAAAATGTCAACCTGGCATGAAGATATGGATAATGAAGTGTTAATTAGCCATTTATTAAAAAGAAAAGAAGAAGCCTCAGATATACTAAACTTTGTACAGGAATGGCCGCGAAATGGGTACTCCTATGTCAGCAAGCTTGGCAGCCTGTCGATTCGATATGCAGAAATGAAGCTCGAAACAGAAATGAAATGGATCGAGGAATCAATTGAAGTGCTGCAAAATAATAATCTGCCAGCTGGCCAGGATCCTAACAGCAATACAGAAAAGCTGTTAAACAGGCGAAGGATGGCCTTAGGCAGGGAAAAGGGGAATGGCCAATGAAACCCGGTATTTTTAAACCACTCAAGCTGAAATCCTTTCGCTCTCTTTTTGGTGCCCAGCTATTTTCCGATTTGGGTAACTGGCTCGATTTTATTGCATTACAGGTTATTGTCGCTTATCACTGGGGGCTTGATGAAACGGCCATTGCTTCTGTCATCATTGTTCTCGGTCTTCCCTGGGTCATAATCGGCCCATTTGCGAGTGTGTTTGTAGACAGATTGCCGAAAAAAGCTGTTATGATCGTTTGCCTCTTTTTAAGAATTGCCTTTGTCGCAGGCTTGTTTTACGCTCCCAACCTATACATTCTGCTATTATTTGTGTTTTTAAAGGGAACTGTATCAGCCCTTTACGACCCGGCAAGACAGAGCGCGATCAGGATGATTGTACCTGACAGCATGCTGCCTGAAGCTGTAACTCTAAGCCAGCTGTCAGTCAATACCATGAAAATTGCCGGGCCGGCTTTAGGAGGGGGGATTATAGCAGTTTTCGGACCAAAAAGCCCTTTTCTATTTGAAGCAGCAGGATTTGTAATATCCATTATTTTTCTGATTTTTCTTCCCAGCTTAAAATCTTCTGAGGAATCAGATAAAAGGATAGCTGAAGATTATACTGTCAAATCGAGTTTTTGGAAAGAATTTTCCGAGGGAATAAAACATATTTTCTATACTCCCCTTTTAAGGATTTCAATTATCCTTTCTTCTGCAGCATTTTTCATCATTTTTCTTTATGATGGGTTATTTATTTTTATTGCAAAACAGATTGGTTTTAATGAGGGAAATTTCGGATTGCTGATCAGTGCAGTGGGAGCAGGCAGTGTGGCCGGCTCACTTTTGCTGGGCCAGTGGACAGGGTGGAACCAAAAACCCGTCCATTTAATGAGTTCTTCGGCCATATTAAGCGGCACTTTTATTGTAGCTGTTGGTCTTGGCGGCTTAGGTTTTCTTAATTTCCCTCCACTTGTCTGGATAATCGGCGCATGTCTATTGGGTCTTTTAGGTGCAGGAGAATCTGTTCCTTACGGGTATGTTCTCCAATCTGAAACACCAAAGAAAATGATGGGCAGAGTTTCGGCTGCCGCCATGTCCCTCCAGACTTTTTCCATGCTTATTGCACCAGCGGCAGGAGCTCTTCTTGCAAAACAGCTGGGCGCATCTTTTGTTATGATTGGTGCAGGGTTGGCAACAACATTATTAGGTGTAACTATGCTGATGGTTATATGTAAAAAATCAGGAACCTTCCAACCCATGAGCGGAAAGCAGCTGGATGGATAAGCTTTTGTAAGAAAAGCCCTATACTAAGTTGGTTTTAAAGGCTAAAAAGGGTATAATATTTTTATACCCCTTTATAACTTGAAAGGAGATTGGAAATTGAATTCTGATAAGAAACAATATCCCCATCTGCAACCAACGGTTGAAAACCTCTCTCAAGCCATCTTCACCGTTAACCGCCATGCAAAGACAGCACCAAACCCTAAATTTTTGTATAAATTAAAGCACGATGCACTTCAAAAGTTAATTAAAGAAGGAAAAGCCCAAAAAGCAGGCCTTCACTATTCCGGCAATCCAAAAAACAGCCAGCAGCAGTCAGATGTTCTTGTAAAGTGCGGGAATTATTCTTTCCACCTTCCTCCTTCTAAAGAGGATTTTTCAGTGCTTCCCCATTTGGGTAAACTCGATTCCTTCGTAAGAAATCCAAAATCGTCTTTATCTCTTAATGCGGCGAAAAAATTGCTTATGACATATACAGGGCTAAAAGAGCTTAATAGCAAGCCAAACGCAAAAAAGCACCGCTATGAAAAACCTGTATTTAAGAAATTAGGAGAAAGTTACTTTTAATCAAGAAAAGCGCAAGCGCCTTCGGAACAAGCCAAAACTGTTTGTTCCTGGGAAGAACATCCAAAGAAGCTTATCCTAGGTGCTCACCCCCGACACCTCGAGGGGGTAGGCCCTGAAGCTATATAGTTATCAAAGTTCAAAGTTATTCTTTCTTACTAACAAGAAAAAGCTGGAATGGAAATTCCAGCTTTTTCTTTGTTATGGTCCTATAATGCATGCTGATCTATCAAAAGCACCAATTCTGCAATTTCAGGCTTGCTTACCTGCGCATTGGCTCCAACCATTTGGCCTTTGTGGCGAAGATCCTCGGTAATCAATGAAGAAAAAATAATAACTGGAATTTTTGTCAGCACAGGATGTTCTTTAACTTTTTTAGTAAGGTGATGCCCGTCCATTTGCGGCATTTCGATATCAGTGATCATGAGCTGCACTTCCTTAGTTATATCGCTCCCAGACTCGGCTAAAGAATGCAAATATTCATAAGCATCGTATCCATTTTCAAAGAATTCAATTTGTGAAAATCCAGCTTCATTCAATGTATCATTCAAAAGCTTTCTTAGGAGTGGCGAGTCTTCTGCGATAAGCAGCTTCTTGTCGGACCTCTCACGCTTTCCAAGTTTCTGCACCTTCTGGATGCTAATCCCTGAAGCCGGATTGATCTCAGTGACCATTTTTTCAAAATCAAGCAGCAGCACCATTTCATCTTCTAGCTTTATGATGCCGATAATCTGGCTTTCCTGGCCCTGATACAATTCAGAAGGCTTTTCAATTTGGTTCCAGGAAATGCGGTGAATTTTCGAAACACTATGAACGTGGAATACAATTTTCTGCTGATTAAACTCTGTCACAATAAATTTATCCTGCTGAGGGCTTTCTGAAGGTGCCATATTTAATGATGATGCTACATCAACTACAGGAAGAACCTCTCCCCTCAGTTCAATGATCCCTTCAATATTTCGATGAGAATGCGGGACAGGAATGACTGGTACAGGATTAATAATTTCCTTCACTTTAATAACATTAATCCCCAATTTATTCCTTCCTATTGAAAATTCAACAATCTCCAATTCATTCGTTCCGCTTTCCAGTAAAATGCCTTTTTTCTGTTCCACTTTTTTCGCCCTTCCTTTTTCATATGCTTATATCTAAGTCGCGGCTCCAGTTTGTATGACGCTTGTTTTAAGAGCAGCAAGACAGCAGCTTATATAAATCGTGAATCTTTTTCTCTATTAATATACCATGAATGGATAAAATTTCTTATGAAAATTTCAGCTTATTATGAAAAAAGTCTTTATTTCACCAACAGGAAGTCAACTGCTTTGCAAAAACAGCAAAAAGCAAGCCTTTGGCGGCTTGCTTTTTAAATGCAATACAGATGGAAACCTATTCAGGAATGCTGTCGTCCTTAATTTTTGAATGAATAAACAGACCAATTATCGTTAAAATCATCAATGAACCTAAAGCAAGTCTGCTTGCCAGGTTTCCATAGCTGGCAAAGATCAAAGTTATGCTTCCATAAATAACGGGTCCAATTATGGAAGATACTTTCCCTGAAAATGCAAACAAACCAAAAAACTGCCCTCTTTTATCTTCTGGAGTCAATTCCACAATATAAGTTCTTGTGGTAACCCACATGGACCCCAGAGCGACGCCAAACATGCTGCCCGCAATCCAGAACATAGTTTCATTGACAGCGCCAACAGCAATTGCCAGAGCAACAAGAAGAAGGATCCCAACGTACTTAACCGCTTTGTTGGGCCCTTTCGCCTTGGTAATATAGCCAAATACAAAAGAACCAATTATACTGGACACCGTTGAAGCAAGATATAACAAAATAAATTGGCCAGTTGAAAAGCCGACAATCGTTTTTGCGTAAATGGCCATCATGGCAATCGTTGTAGCAATTGCATCATTTAAGAAAAAATAGGCAATCATGAATGTGAAAATCGCCTTGTAATGTTTCATATCTTTAAAAGTCTGCCAAATTTCCTTATAGCCTGATAAAAATTTTTGTTTTTCTTTTGCCTTGTTAGGCTTATCTTTTACAAAGAAAAACAGCGGCAAAGAAAACACCAGAAATAAAATAGCAGTGGGTATAAAAGATTCGTGAAAACCGTCATCTCCTACAAATAAATAAACTGACAGGCCTACCAGGGTTCCGATATACCCAACTGCCACTCCAAAACCTGAAATCAGAGGTATATCCTGCTTTGTTCCCAGATCGGAAATCATTGCATCGTAAAAAACCAGACTGGAATGAAAAAAAAACTTTGCAATAATAAAACATATAATAACGAGCGCAAGATAAACAGGAAGCCCAAATATTTTCCCGCTAATCTGACTTGAAGCAAAAACCCCCATTAAAATGGTCGCCATTACAGTAATAAGCGTAAAGATTACAATATACTTCTTTTTTCTTCCTGTCCTGTCTATCATAACTCCAAACAATGGAGAGAACAGGACAAGAAAAAAACTTGCCAGCGCATTAGAATAAGAAATAAAGGTACTCGCTATCTGATTTAAAACTTCATTCTCTCCAATTACTTCCTGCAGGTAAAAGGGAAAGAAGATGGTATTGATATTTGAGGAAAAAATAGTATTCGCAAAATCGTAAAGTGCCCATGATACAATGGGCAGTGTCATATACAGCCGCCAGGAATTGAATTTCCCCTGTTTCTGCAGCTCCGTTTTTTCTATTTCCATGCCATCAGCTCCTTCAGGTAAAAAACACCTTATTCCTTATTCAAGACCTATCTGTAAAACCCTTTTATTTTACCAAATTTTATTAAATCCAGTTTATTGAAAAAATAATTAATATTCAAATAACAATTAATGCCAGAAATTAATTTAAGGTGAGGAAAAGTGAAAAGGAAGGAACAAAAAGAATATTCAAAGCTATTAATCTACTTATGTTATTGGTGAAGGCCAAAACAGGGGGGAATTTAATGAACAGGCAGAATCTTCCCGAATAGCCGAATTGATGTTGAATTCTTTCTTTGGCACTTTGTTTTATTGGGTGCATCATCGGATCAGGAGTCTCTGCCTGTTTTACTGCATGACGTTATATCATTCTAAATTACAGTTCTTAAAAGTGAAACTGTCAGCCGGTGTTAAACACTGATGCCGGATACCTGCATTATTTGCTTTTTATGGTGAATGTCATGTTCAATAAAATCGGCAAAATAATCGCGCATAGTTAAGCTAGTGCTGCCAATTTTAAATGCAGTATCCAGTTTTTCTTCTGACATGCCTTCCAGCATCTGAAGAAATTGTCTCCGAACTGATAAAAGTTCTTCAATAATCTCTAGTTGTGCATGCTTTTTAGCGTATTCTCCTGCAGCATCATTCACACTTTGAAAATCAGGATAGCTCACCAGTACTGCACCCTCTTTAAAAAATGGGAAACGCTCATCAAGAGAATATCTATCCCAAAATAACAGATGGGCAACTACTGCCGCAACCGGCCATTTTCCAGCCGAGACAGGCTTTAGCCAACTTTCCTGGCCAAGATCTCTTAGCGACTCAAGCCATGCAGAAAAAGCTTCATAATGAGTAATAATATCTTGCTTCTTCATTTTCATCCTCCCTTCCTAAAAATATATTCTGTATGCAGTTAATAAATCCTTTTTATTGCAGTCCCACAAAAAAACCTGAAGGGCAACTGAGTTGCCTTCAGGTTTTTTAAGAATTATTTTTTTAATACGACAGTGCCTGCGATTAAATCATGCAATGCCTGTTTTTTCTCTGTAAAGGCAGCAATGATATACCCGATAAGGAAAATTCCAGACAGGATGGCCATGGCCATATATCTGCCAAGCGCCCTCCAGAAAGAAATACGGTTACCATTTAAGTCAGTCACTTTTAGTCCCAGCAGCTTTTTGCCCACAGTTCCCTGCCATTTGGATGCATGCAGGCCTGCAAAATAGGCAACAGCAACGATAAGATTGACAAGAAAGGTTACTCCAAGTGCGCCAAAATAAGATCCCATGAATGCAAAAGCTTCTTCATCGGTCATTTCTGTTTCCATATAAGTTGGGTCGCTTATCATCGTATTAAATGCGTCAGAAGTGCCAAAGAAAATCATAAAGATAACAATGCTTAGAATCGTAAGCGGAATTCCAACAATAATAGAATCGATTAAATAGGCCGCAAATCGGAGCCAGAACCCGCCATATTCTTTTGTGCTTTCATAAGGCTGCTTTTCTAAAGATGTCTCCACTTTATAACCTCCTTTAAATAGTTAGCTGGAAAACTAACAAACTAAAAATGTTGTAGTTTCCACTATCTACTAATGTTAATCTCTAAATGAATTATATTCAACTATTTGAAAAATTTTACACTCATTTATTTTTATGCAAATATCTCACTAAAACGTTTTCATCTTGACTTTTTTGTGAACAGTCTTATTACAGTGTAGACACTATTTTTCCAAAGTCATAAAATAAGTTTGTAAAGCTGAAAGTCAGTTTTACCTAAATTAAAAAAGAGGTGCGATCAGGCATGAAAGGTACAGCAATCCTTTACCATGATGAACATAAAGTTACGATCCTGGAAGATGTGGAGCATTCTGTGTTTGAGGAAATGAAAGATCAATGCGGCGACAACCATTGCCGATGCCATATAGAAAATAAAGTAATCGATTTTGGTGCTGTATCCCCGGTATTATGGCATGAAGACGAAGTCGATTGGGATTACGGATATTAATTTTATTTTTGCTGGCCCTGAATAGAATACAGGGCCTGTTTTACTTTTTACTGTTTGCCTCCGCATCAAAGTGATAGAATAAACATTAGAATTATGCGAGGTGAATACATTGGAACATTTAATCAATCAGAGGGTGAAGGACATTGAAATTTCTGGAATCAGAAAGTTTTTCAATATGGTTGCCGGCACCAAAGGCATGATTTCTCTTACAATTGGACAGCCTGACTTCCCGACGCCATTACATGTTAAAGAATCAGCTAAACAGGCAATTGATGAGAACTTTACCTCTTATACACACAATGCGGGCGATATTCGATTGCGGCAAGCTGCAGCTTCTTTTGTAAAAACAAAATACAACCTTACATATAACCCTGAATTAGAAGTCATTGTGACATCAGGGGCAAGTGAAGCTATCGATATTGCATTCCGTACTATTCTGGATGAGGGATCGGAAGTAATCCTGCCTGGTCCAGTTTATCCCGGTTATGAGCCAATTATAAAGCTTTGCGGTTCCGTTCCGGTTCATACTGATATTTCCAGAAACAAGTTTAGATTTACTGCAGATTTAATTGCAGAACATATGAGTGATAAAACAAGGTGCATTGTTCTTCCATATCCATCGAATCCGACAGGTGTCAGTCTGAGTTTGGAAGAACTTGAGGAAATTGCTGCTCTTGTTAAAGGCAAAGATATCTTTATCCTTGCTGATGAAATATACAGCGAACTGATCTATGATCAAACGCACCACTCAATCGCTTCCCTTTTACGGGAGCAAACTATATTAATTAATGGACTTTCTAAATCCCATTCAATGACAGGCTGGCGCATTGGTCTTTTATTCGCGCCTGAAAACCTGGCAAAACATATCTTGAAGGTGCATCAGTATAATGTGACATGCGCAGCTTCTGTCTCCCAAATGGCAGCTCTTGATGCGCTTACAACAGGAATTAATGACGCCCTGCCAATGAGGCATGAATATGCCAAACGCCGTGATTATGTATATGAACGTTTAGTACAGATGAACCTGGATGTAGTCAAACCTGATGGCGCATTTTATTTTTTTATAAAAATACCAGATGTTTCAATGAACTCCTTTGAATTTGCCCTTTCTCTTGTTGAAAATGCAGGAGTCGCAGTAGTTCCTGGCAGTGCTTTCTCCTCATATGGAGAAGGTTATTTCCGAATATCCTTTGCTTATTCCATGGACACATTACAAGAAGGGCTTGACCGGATCGAAAAGTATCTTGAAGGTATTAAAATGTAACAAGATTCACTCTGTCGAAAGCGCCAGTTTCCTTTTTGGAGGAATGGCGCTTTTATTCATATTCAATGCTTCTTATTCAAATCCGAAAAAAGCAAAAAGGCAAGACCTCTGCCTGCCTTTTTCACTATTACTGCCCCTGATATTGCCCGTTGTTTTTTGATGCTTTTTCCTTTTTGGCTTTATCTTTATGAATTTTATTCGTGTCAGCACTTCCAAATTCGTGGGAGAATTCAGAATCAATAACAGCGGAATCGAAACCTTTTTTGTTCTTCTGCTGAGGATCATTTTTCTTATTTCTTTTAGCCACCTGTCTAACCCCCTTTTCACTTTCATTATTAGTTTGAAGTGAAGAAAGAGGCTTTATACATTTACAGGTGCTAATTACTTTTTCCAATATTTATATAAAGCGTGTGTACCGCTGTTTTCTTCCCCTAATTCAGAAAGCTCGGCATACATTTTTTTTGCAAGAGCAAGCCCTGGAGTCATCATGCCCATTGCCTCTGCTTCATCCAAGGCGATATTCATGTCCTTAATGAAATGTTTGATATAAAAGCCTGGTTCAAAGTTTCCATCAATGATTCTCGGTGCAAGATTGGATAGTGACCAGCTGCCTGCTGCACCAGATGAGATGCTTTGAAGCACCGTCCTTGGGTCCAAACCTGCTTTTTCTGCATACACTACCGCTTCACACACCCCTATCATATTTGATGCAATCGCGATTTGATTACACATTTTCGTATGTTGTCCGGCTCCTGCTTTTCCTTGATAGACGATATTTGTTCCGAGAAGATTGAAAATTGGCTCTACAGACAGAAATGCGTCCCTGTCTCCTCCGGCCATTATTGAAAGCTTTGCATCCCTGGCACCGATATCTCCTCCTGAAACAGGGGCATCTATTGCATGGATGCCTTTTTTGACTGCTTCTTCATATATCCTTTTGGCCAATGTAGGTGTCGATGTGGTCATGTCAATTACATATGTATTTTCTCTGCCATTTGTGATAATGCCATTTTCTCCAAGATACACTTCCTCTACATCTGCCGGATACCCAACAATCGTAATAATGACATTTGCTTTCTTTGCAACATCCATCGGCGTCTCAGCCCACTCTGCCCCATTCTCTATTAGTCCAGAAGCTTTTTCTTTGGTTCTTGTATAAACAACTAATGGATAACCTGCTTTCAACAGATGTTCCGCCATGCTCCTGCCCATAACCCCTGTTCCAACAAAACCGATAACTGTATTTTCAGGTGAAATCAACGTACCCACTCCCTTGAAATATCTGAATTTTTTATAATAATTTTACCATTACTTTTCTTAGATTAAAAATATTAGATGTCCCAATAAAGACAAAAGACCAGGCAAATACCTGGTCCATCCCCAATTTTATGCGCGTAATTACTTTTACCCAAGTTAGATAAAAACAAAACCACCGGTCATTACATTGATTCTTTTTAAAGCTGTGATGAAAAATTATTTAAGAATGCTCTGGCAATCACTTCATCCTCATTTAAGATTTCTACAGATACTGCATCTTCATTCACGATCATTTCTTCTATTTCGAAAACATGCAGGTCCTGCGTAAGAGGAATGGGATTCATAAAAATGTAATTTCCCTTTTCATTATTGACTTCTATATACTCCCCATCGATTATTGTGTCCTCCCCATAAACAAACTCATCCGTACCCAGCGCAGCGGCCAGTTTTTCATTATGTATGGAAACCTTTACTTTGTATAGTTCTTCTTCTGAAAGGATTTTATCATTAATTTTAAACCGGAACTGCAGCTCATTGTTTTTAGTCAGCAATGCTTCAGCATGCCTATTGACGATGGAGTCCGTGGCACCCTGCATGCAGCCTGACAGGGACAGGGTCAATATGGCGGTAAGTATTAGGCTAATGATCTTTTTATTCATGAAGAATTCCTCCTTTTTCATTACCTTTTCCTTTCTCGCCTTACAATAAACCCCAATTACAACGTTACCCTCGAAAATAAGCGTACAAAATATAAAAGAAGCCCTTTCCAGGCTTCCTTCTTTAGTGGAGGACACGGCTTAAAAATGGACTCTGTTTTTCATATAACTCGTTTTTCTGCTTTTCTTTAATGCATTTATATCGATCATGAAAGAGAAAGCTGATTATCATGGAAACCATTTTCCATCTCTCCTTTTTATTCTGTAGCTTCATTATAGGAGAGTTTCAGATTCCGGATAACAATCATAAGATGTGATTTCTGTCATCCTTAAGGCTGAATGGCAATATTGCCTGAAGAAGGATAAAAAATAAACCGGCCATCATAGGCCGGCTTAAAAAGGGGGGAAAATGAGAATGATCAGCTTACTTAAGTCTAACCTAAGTGCTTAATTCTTATTTACCCGGGAAATTATATTTAAAACTTATTAAATGTTTCAATTTGATTACAGTTTGGCTGCTTCTTTTACAGCTTGGACTACTTCTTCTGCTGTATTCATATGAAGCGCTTTTTCAGCCAGTGCTTCCATGTCTTTCTTGTTTAGGTGACTGATTTGAGAACGAGCTTTAAGAATTGACGTAGCGCTCATGGAGAACTCGTCAAGTCCTAATCCCAGCAGCAATGGAATTGCCGTTTCATCCCCAGCCATTTCACCGCACATGCCTGCCCACTTTCCTTCCTTGTGTGCTGCATCAATAACCATTTTAACTAAACGCAAAATTGCAGGATTATAAGGCTGGTAAAGATAAGAAACACGCTCATTCATTCGGTCTGCAGCCATTGTGTACTGAATTAAATCGTTTGTGCCTACGCTGAAGAAATCAACTTCTTTAGCAAATTGCTCAGCCATAACAGCCGTTGATGGTATTTCAACCATAATTCCAATTTCAATATTGTCGGCAACCTTTGAGCCTTCGCTCACAAGCTTTTGTTTTTCTTCTTCAAGGATTGCTTTGCCCTGACGGAATTCATCAAGAGTTGCTATCATAGGGAACATGATTTTCAGGTTTCCATAAGTGCTTGCTCTTAACAAAGCCCTTAATTGTGTCCTGAACATTTCCTGTTCTTCCAGACATAGGCGAATCGCCCGGAAGCCAAGGAATGGGTTCATTTCCTTTGGAAGATTCAGATAAGGAAGCTCTTTATCCCCGCCAATATCAAGCGTGCGGACAACAACCGGTTTTCCGCTCATTCCTTCAAGGACAGCCTTGTAGGATTCAAACTGCTCCTCTTCTGTTGGAAGCTGGTCTCTTCCCATATATAAAAATTCCGTGCGATATAGGCCAATGCCTTCTCCGCCATTTTCAACTACACCCTTCAGATCCTTTGGAGTGCCGATATTGGCAGCCAATTCAACATGATGGCCATCAGCAGTAACTGATTTTTCGTTGACAAGTTTAGCCCACTCAGCTTTTTGATCCTCGAATTTGCGGTGTTCTTCTTTATATTCGGCTACAGCCTCTGGAGTCGGATTAATATGTACCAGACCTTTTAATCCATCCACGATAACCAGGTCGCCATTTTTAATTTGCTTTGTAGATTCCTTTGTTCCCACTACTGCTGGAATTTCCATGGAACGGGCCATAATGGCAGAATGAGATGTTCTGCCTCCGATGTCAGTTGTAAACCCTTTTACAAACTGACGGTTTAGCTGAGCAGTATCAGAGGGGGTCAAGTCTTCAGCAATAATGATTACTTCTTCTGCAATCATGCTGGGATTTGCAATTTGCAACCCAAGCAAATGAGAAAGTACGCGTTTAGTTACGTCACGAATATCCGCCGCACGCTCTTTCATGTATTCATTGTCCATTTGTTCGAACATTGTAATGAACATATCTGCTGTCTCTTTTAATGCAGATTCAGCATTTACTTTATCTGTTTTAATTTTATCTTCAATTGGCGAAATTAATTCCGGATCACTTAATACAAGAAGATGAGCATCGAAAATAGCAGCTTTATCAGCCCCAAGCTCTTTATGGGCATTATCGCGGATGACTTCCAATTCACCTTTAGATTCAGCTAATGCTGACTGAAAGCGCTCCACTTCCTGTTCAGCATTTTCTACAGTCTTTCTATCAAAAGAGAGATCCGGCTCAACCAAACGGTAAGCTTTCGCTATTGCAATACCGCTTGACGCCGCAATTCCATTTAAAAAGCTCATTATTCAGCCAAACCTTCTTTTTTCAGTGTTTCTTCAAGGCTGTTAAGTGCATCCTGTTCATCGCTTCCTTCAGCAATAATTGTAATATCTGCACCTTGTCCAACACCTAAAGACATAACACCCATGATTGATTTTAGGTTTACTTTCTTTTCCTTGTACTCAAGGTGAATTTCTGAGTCAAATTTGCTGGCAGCTTGTACAAGCATTGTAGCTGGACGAGCGTGAATTCCTGTTTCTGCAATTACTTTAAATTGTTTTTGAACCATATGGGATCAATCTCCTTCTTATTAATGATTGTATTAAGATGTGCAAGGCGTTGCCTCACGAACTTAAAGACGGGAACTGGAATTTATTCGGCAAAATCAGCAGCAGGATGAAACAGTATAATGCCGGGATATTTCTTCCTATACGCTTTTATATTTTTTCCAACACCCTATTATTCATGTATATAGTTGTTCAAAAAGGCTGAGAAAAAATTACTAAGATCACTTCGTCTTAAAGCTTCTCTGCACTTTGAAAACTTCCATAGAATCAGGAAATATTACCTGGCTGCAATTAAGTCATCGGACAACTTACATCTCAGACAAAAGAATAGCATTTCACATTCATTTAGACAATGAAAAACCCTTAATTTTTCACGTTTGTTCACACTTTTTTCAGTAAAACGCTTTCATTTGCCAATGATTTCTACTTAATTTTTCAGATGCAATTTTTCTTTTGATTTATGGCTGTGGATGATACTTATCTTGTTTTCTAACCAGTTTTGAAATTTCTTTGTATTGAAGGACATTATAGCTGATTCGCATTTTTGATATGGTCCCCTTCAGGACCGTGTCATGATCGCCTTCCCGGTCCGTATACACTGTGACAAGATCCAACACAGTACGCGCCAGCATTTCTATAACATGTTTTAAGTCTTCGCTATTATAAGATGTATTGTCTTCCATCAGATGCTCCAAAATGTCTTGAGATAAGCCTTTCACTCTGTATGCTTTTTCGTTTTCAAGTTTCATGATATTATCCCGCCTTTTTGATTGATTGTTCAATTATATGCGGGCCGTAAGAGTGAAATGATGTCAGCTTACCGTTAAGTAATCAGGTATTTTTTATTTTGCATGGAAAGATTGAAACCTGCAACAGCATGATTACTTTACTTCAGTGAAGGATAGAAGTATTTTCTGATTTTAAAAAGAAAAGCCCTTTTCCATATGAGAAAAGACTTTACACATTGTTTATTTAGCGTTTTTCTTAGCCTGTTTCTTTTTCAAATTGTCTTTATGAATCCTTTTCATTTCTTTTTTCATTTGATCCACTGCATATTTATATTTCTCAACGCTTTGAGTGGACACGTTATTGCTGTATCGGACTGTTTCATATGCATCTACAATCTGTCCGGGGTCTTTGAGCCCTATCCTTTGAAGCCATTCTGGCAAGCTTTCGGATTCTTTTCTTCCCAGGTCTAGGTTTACTGCATATCTTTCCAGCTGAAAAATCTCTTTCCGGATCTGATTTTCAGGGGCAATATGCTGAAACCTCCTTGACAGCAATGTTCCTTTATCTTCAATCTGCTGACTATAAGAGGCAAATACAGCTCCATTTCTTACGCTTTTTACCTTTATATTTTTTTTATAAATATAAATGAACAGGGAAGTGATTACCCCTATAAAGAAGATAGATGTTAAGACTGCAGGATCAAAAAATTGCCCGCCTTCTCCCAAATCAGCAGGTACCTTGAAGCGTTCATCATTATCACGGTTTTCATTCTCAGATAAAAACTTCACATGAATTTCCCAGTCCTGTCCCTCTGCCCAATTAAACAGCGGTGAAGCAATCAAGGCAGCTGCTGAGGCAATTAATTTTAGGATACCAAAGAAAAAGAACTTGAGAGTTCCCATACCGAAGGAAACTATTATGCCAACTGCAAGAATTGCAGCAGTCAGTGACAAGAAGTGAATTAAAAACCTTTTCTTTTCTCCTGCATTTGCATCCGATTCAATTATACGTTTAATAAAACCTCCCGAGATGATAAAAAACAGTTCCAATATCATTAGTCCCACAATTTCTCCGGTATAGGCACCGTCCTTCATGGCAGAAAAGATAACCAGGAAAGTACCGGAGAAAACCGTAAGCAGAATCCACCAGCCCTCTGGCCGGTAATTATGTTCATTGAAATGAACATAAGTTCTCCAAAAAACAAAAAAGCTCATCAGCACAATAAAAAACCAGGAAAAAGAGAGAATATTTCCGATTACAAATAATAAAGGAAGCTCAACAAGAAAAAAAAGAACCTTCCCTTTTTCTCTAAATCTGATGAGCAGAACTACAAATGCCATTCCTGCAGGAAAAACAAATACAAAATATTCAGTGAGAGGAACAGCCCCTTCTTTTGCCATATAAAAAGGGAATAACATTAGTGCTCCAAAAATGATTTCAATGCCAAGCAGAAAACTCACTTCAAACAGTTTTTTCATCGTACTGCCACTTCCTTCGCTTTCACTTGAAGCGGCCTCAAGTCGGCTTCCTCATTAAGCAGATGCAGTTCAAATAGGAAAGATCCTTTTCGGCTGATATTATTTATTGAGCTGACAGCAGCCTGCTTCAATTCTCCTGCGTGAACGAAAAAAGGCTGATGAGTCAAATGTCTTTCATAAAATGAAAGCATTTTTTCATAAGGGTAAACAGAAGAATGATTATCTACAAGAGCCAGCATTTCAAGCACCTTTTGCAGATGATCTTTTCCAGATGCTGCAGGCAAATAATAAAAGGGAGTGCTGCCGGCAGTCCGAATATTTATACATATGGAAAAAGGAATATTTTCTTTCACACAGATAAAGGCTATTTCCGCTGCACTGCTGATGCATTCTTCCAGCTGTGCAGATATCGAATGTCCAGCTGAAACATTTAGCGAAATATTCCAGCCTGTTTCTGCAGCTTTATCAAAGACCTTTGTCTGTAAACACTGTTTCCTCGCACTTGCCTTCCAATTGATCCGATTAAAACTATCTGATGACACGTACTGCCTTGTTCCTGCTGGCGATAAATTTTCGTCAAAAAGTGAATAGGCAGAAAGAAAAGTGCCCGGGCGGTCTGTTAAGAGTGGCAGTGTATTTTTAACTGGCAGACGACTCGGATAAACCAATGCATCCTGCAGCAATTGTGCCCGGTATTCAAGAATGGTTTCGCCAAACCCTATAAAATTAGGAATATATAATTCCAGTTTTCTTATTTTTGAAACTCCCCTTTTCATAGCAGAAAAGGGGATTGTTATTTTTTTCCGTTCATTATGATTCAATGAGAATGGGATTGAAAGCTCAAAATTCCCCAGCCTGGACTCCAGATTTTGATCCATCGGGCTAATACTATCGCCAAATAAAACCCTAAGTTCACCCTTTAAAATAGGAAGCCCTTTATTTTCAAATTCCAAAATCCATTTCGCTTCCTGTCCGGCAAATAGTTTATATCTAACCTTCGGGTTCCGCAGGCTCAGCTTTTCACCGAGGAGCTTCATGTAATATGTATTGGCAAATATTATTAGCAGAAATAGAATGGATGCCAGAAAAACTTCCCATGATTTCAAATAAAAGCTTGCTATTAATAAGAATACGGCCAATACACTTGAAAGGGACAAATATCCGTCTTCAGCATGATACTTTTTCCACTCCATTTTAGAGAGCACCTGACTCTACTGGAACTGGCACAGATTCCAGCACATCTTTCAGAACTGACTCTGGGCTTTTTGTCATGGAAGCTTCAGTGGAAAGGAAAATTCTGTGGCCAAGCACATACGGAACCATATTTTTAATATCATTAGGTATCACATAGGCTCTTCCCTCCATTAGAGCTTTGCCTTGAGAAGCTCTCATTAAGGCAAGCATTCCTCTGGGACTGACCCCCAGTTCAATATCCGCATGTTCCCGTGTCTTCCTTACAATATCCAGCAAGTAAGCTTCGACAGGCTCATTTAGAATAACTTTTCCGGCAGCCTTTTTTAGTTTAATGATTTGGTCTGAGATTAAAATTGCATTGATTTCCGCAGGGTCTGCACCGCTTCGATACATTTGAAGCATTGCCTTTTCCTCTTCCCTGCTCGGATAATCCATTTTAAGTTTCATAAAAAACCGGTCAAGCTGAGCAACTGGAAGCGGAAATGTCCCCTGCTGAGATTCAGCCGGGTTCTGTGTAGCTATAACCATAAAAGGTGAGTCAAGTCTAATTGTGTGTCCGTCAATGGTGACCTGACGCTCCTCCATTACTTCGAGAAGACTTGACTGTGTTCTTGGTGCTGCACGATTAATTTCATCAGCAAGTACAATATTCGCGATTATTGGCCCCGGATGGAATTCAAATTCCTGATTTTTCGGATTGAAGAAACGGATCCCTGTGACATCACTCGGCAAAACATCCGGTGTAAATTGAATGCGCGAGAAATTCCCATTAATGGTGCGTGAAAATGCTTTGGCAAGCATTGTTTTTCCAGTTCCAGGAACACTTTCCAACAAGATATGGCCATTGAATAATAATGAAATAGCCATCAATTCAATTTCGCAGTCTTTCCCGGAAATTACTTTCCCAATCTCAGTTTTAAGCTTGTCCAAATATCCCATTATTGCCCTCCTGTTCACTTCCATGCTGATCTCTATCCTATTTAGATTGACTGGTATAATTTTACTAAATAATATCTATCTTTACAATTATCTAATAATTCAGCTGCCAGTAAAAGAAAAACGCATGGATTACTAAATCCATACGCTATTTACATAGCTATTCAGCTTTTAAATTTTTCAGTATGTTCCATACGAAAATTAATATACCCGCAGCAGTAATAGTAGCTCCAATAGCAGTACCTGGAAGAAAGGCCTTATTCTCTGTTACCAGGACCAGGGACAGTGACAGCATCATGATTGGAAGCCCAATATTATGAAGCCAAAAATGCCACTTCCCTGCCTTCCCTTCAGCAAGAGAAGGAAACAAGTAATAGAGGATTCCTGCAAGAGTCAGGGATGTCCATCCAAGTAAATTTATATGGACATGGACAGGTGTTAACAGGTATGAATGAGTACTTGACATATAATACCCAAGTAAAATTCCCACTGCAAAGTAAACGGACGAAATCTTAATCATAGTAATTCCCACTAGAGCCCCTCCCTCTAATTATACTAAAGCTTTAAAAGGATATGAGCCTTTTGAACCATTTAGAACAAGGGGCTTGTTCCTGTTTATAACTTGTTTATCATTTTTTCACAGTAAATTTACAAAGAACTCAATGCCATTTAACGAGGCTGTTTTACAATGTCTTTAACGACAGGAGGCGATATAATGATTAATATCCTGCTTTGCCTTATTTTCATTGGTGCTGTTTTGGTGCTAAATATTGTATTGTTAAGAAAGTAGACAGTTAATATTGTTCATAAATCATTTTCCTTGTCATGCCTCCATCTACTGTTATATTTTCTCCTGTTATGAAGTCATTTTCTGGATCAGCTAAAAATAGGCAGGTTCTTGCAATGTCCGCTGGTTTTCCAACTCTGTTGGAAAAATGCTGATTATGATCAATCTCCCTGAGACTTTCATAATCCCCTGTTTCAATCCAGCCGGGACTTATGCAATTAACCCTGATTCCCTTTTCAGCAAGCGTACTGGCTAAAGCATGGGTGATTGCCATAATTCCGCCTTTTGAAGCCGAGTATGCCTCTGTATTGCTTTCAGACATTACTGCTCTTGTAGAAGATAGATTGATAATACAGGATCCTTGTTTCATCAACTTGGCAGCTTCCCTGCTGCACAGGAAGACACTGCGAAGATTCGTATTGATTACTTCATCCCACAATTCCACAGTCAGTTCAAAAAATGAATGAAACTTTGAGATGCCAGCGTTATTTATTAGAATATCAATTGCTCCAAATGATTCATAAGTTTTTATTAAAAGTCCCTTGATTTCTGCTTCATTCTTAACATCTGCTCTAATAAACATGCATGTCTGGCCTTGTTTGTTCAAGCTTTCTTCTAACTTTTTTCCCTTCATTTCATCTATGTCAACGATGACCACATTGGCCCCTTCCCCTGAGAACGTCTCGGCAATTCCCTTTCCAATTCCGCTGGCTCCTCCTGTAATGATGACCGTTTTTCCTATAAAATTGCCCATACTTGTTCAGCCCCTTCAAATTAGTAATATTGCTTTCAAACCCAGATTGGTATGCCTTCTTTTCAACTTTTCATGAGGACATACAGGAAAGACACCTGAGATTTTCAAGTGTCTTTTCTATGTGCTTTATATTTCAGCGCCATTTCTATTTTAGCTTCGGGGTAAATCTAAATATCGATATATAACATGGCCGCCTCTTTGTGCGATTCCGCGGAAGTGCTTAAAATCCTCCCTTTTCACAATAATGCTGCGAAAAGGAAGAAAGTCTTCTTTTGACACATGATACTCTGAGATGATTCCATTTTTTAATTGATCGAGCACTTCTATAATTTGTTCATGATTCATTACTCAGAACTCCTTTTTACTCTATTCTTTTTCTATCATAATTAAAGTGCTGTCAATTTTGAAGTATCTAATATTATATCTGTACATCAATCATTTATTCTGAATATTAAATAATTTTAATGTACAAAAGTATTTTATCTGGTATAATATTACCAACCTAATGCTGTAATAAATTACCTAAACAGCAGTGAATTGCAAAATTCTTTACGCATTTCATAATATAGTGCAAACTGTTATTACCAGCGAAAGAAATGGACAAAAGGAGAGATGCTTTTTGAAGAAAGCAGAGGTTGGCAATATTATTGAGTTTCGTGACGGATTACAAGGGATTGTAGAAAAAGTAAATGAGAATTCTGTTATTGTAGATTTAACGTACATGGATAACTACCGTGATTTGGAATTAGATCAAAGAACAGTTGTCAATCATAAAAATTATAAGGTAGTAAGAGAATCAGCAGTATAAAAGAAAAAATGAAAGCGCATTCTTTCGGATCCAAAAAAAGCAGCTCTCTTGCTGCTTTTTTTATTCTGCATTTTATCAGTTTCATTCTCCACCTTCCTCTCCCCTTTTCAGCTTGCATTTTAAAATGGCGCACCCTTGAATTTCTTCACATTCGCGGCCCCCAGATTAGGGGGCCCAGATTTTATTCCTTTTCCCCGGACAGTTCTTTTAATGATTTCACTTTACCATGCGGGTGCTGGTCCTGCTTTCTTACCGTCCATGCACGCTCTTTTTCTCTTTTTGATTTCGTCATTATACATACCTCCCTTCTCATGGGTTTATGATTAGCATATCTGCATTATTTTATCTTAACGTTTCCAAAGAAATCTTTTCCTTACTTTTTAGGATTGTTTTTTGTTAAAATAGTGTTTGGTTATTTTTAAAAAGATAAGAAAGTTTTTTGTGCTTTGAGAACTGTCTAGCAGCGTCGCCTGCCCCCTCGGGGGGGGGGCGGGCGTGGGCAAGGCGCTTCGGCTTTTCTTATTGAAAGGAGATTAAAAATTGAAGAGTGTTGCCGCAGATGTCCGATTTATTGGCGGGATATTACTCGCTCATCTGCTTATGTATTTTACATTTCAGGATAAATCAATTTTTTGGTATATCTTTTCTGCCTCTTTACTGCTTCTAATCAGTTATTCCATCATAATGGAGGAAGTGGAAGACAAGGCCACTTTTGGAACATTTATTACCTATGGAGTCCTTTCGGGTTTCCTTTTGTACGGTCTTTTTTGGGCCGGATACAGTTTATTTGAAATTCTCAATCTTCCCTTTGTTAATCAGGTTGAAAAACTATACGGCCGTTTTTCACCATCCTTTATCTGGCACTATATTGCGCTGATCTTAATCATTGTTCCAGGAGAAGAAGTCTTTTGGAGGGGTTTCGTTCAAAAGAGATTGATGAAATTTACGACTGTTAAGTTATCCATCATACTATCGTCTCTCCTCTATTCTTCTGTTCATTTTTATTCAGGATACTGGATGCTAGCCTTTGCAGCGTTAATCGCAGGCCTCTTCTGGGGATGGCTATACGCTTGGAAAAGAAGCCTTCCGCTTGTAATCGTATCCCACCTGGTTTTTGACTTATTGATGTTCGTCCTGCTCCCCTTTTATTAAATGGACTCGTGCAGATTTCAATAATGATTAGACAATTCCATCATGGATTGTCTATTTTTTTTAGTTTTTATTGAGTCTTGTCGATGTTTTACATAAATGGTAATGTACTAATTAATAGGAATTTATATGTAACTCTTTCATTCCATTTACGTCTAATTATGCAAAAGCGCTAGGAGTGACAACGGGAGGATGAAACATTAATGAAAAATATGGCGAAATTAATCTTAATGCTGGGATTATTTGCTGCTATCCTGACAGGCTGCGGCACGACTCAGGATGATTCCGGCAATGAAGCAGATCCGGGGCAAAATGAAGAAGAAACTGCTTCAGAAGGACAGGATGGACAGGAACAGACTGAAGAACAGAATTCAGAAGAAGATGACTCTGTTGGTGAAGGAGACAGTGTTATCAGAATCCTTGAGCAGAATATGGCTTATATGGTTGAGGGTGAAGCGAAGGAAGAGACTGCCTTCCTGAAGCATAGTGATAATCAAAATTATTCTATTTACGTTTTGCCCGCCTATGAACTAACGGCCGAGGAGCCTAAT
This sequence comes from Cytobacillus sp., assembly GCF_964223445.1. Lineage (NCBI taxonomy): Bacteria > Bacillati > Bacillota > Bacilli > Caryophanales > Bacillaceae > Cytobacillus > Cytobacillus sp. The sequence goes on along the minus strand of NZ_CAXQGS010000040.1, from coordinate 55,435 downwards.
AAAGATGCCTTATACCTTTCAGAAAATGATCAGGTATTCATGCGTATTGAACTTCTTCCGAATGATGCAGACTGGAATATGATCGAAGAAAATACAAAAGCACAATTAGGGGCTGTTAGCGAAAATGTGCAGACATCTGAAGCTCCTTTAGATAATTTTTACAAAGATGCTACTGTAATGAAAGCTGAAGGAAACGGTGAACTGGTTTCAGCCTATCTTGTGAAAAACGAAGATCTTTCTCTGAAGCTTACCCTATTCAATAAGGAAGAAGCTGACCATGAAGATGCTTTCCTTCAGATGGCGAAAACCATTATGAAGGAAGAGCCGCAAAAATAATGAAATGAAAAAGAGATCCGTGCAAAACGGATCTCTTTTATTTAGCTTTAATCAAGCTTTCTTGCCTTTACTTCCATCATCAAATGGCTTCATCCACAGAAGAATAATAAATGTCAAACTTACATATCCGAATACCGGATATAAATAGGAAAGCAATGTTCCATAATTGATCAAACTGATAAAGTAACATACTACAAAAATAAAGCCCACAATAATAATACTCGGAACTGAAATATACTTTTTTACCTGTCTCTCGATCCCAAACACATTCCCAATCACAGAAGTGAAAATTTCACCATAGATGACAAAAACAAATATCCAATAGAATGATGATGCCAACGTCTTAACAATAGCAGCCATTGGGATATCATAAGCTTCCAGATTTGGGAGCATCATCAGCGTCAAATGGCTGGAAAGCAGGATGAGAGTCAATGCGGCTCCTCCAAGGTATCCACCCCACTTTATTGTCCGATCGTCATTTATTTCTGAAGCCACAGGCACTAATACTGCTTGGGCCAATGTCAAATTCAGAGCCGTATAAGAGAACGGAGCCACTACCGCTTTCCATCCATCTTCAGCATATGGGATAAATAGAACCTGTTCTGCAAAATTAGGGAGTTTCATGCTTATGAACAACAAAATAAAGCTAAATGCAATCATCATCGGAACAACAAACGTATTCACAGCGAATAATCCGCGGATACCTACTATCATTGTAATAATCGTTAACCCTATCGTTATGAGCAATCCTGCAGTCTTGCTGATGCCGATCTGTTCTTCAAACACTGCTCCTGCACCTGACAGCATGACGGCGCAAACGCCCAGCAGCATAAACAGCATCAATATATTAATGGCAGAACCAAAAAATCTTCCAAATAAATATTCATTTAATTCCTGATAAGATGCAGCCTTTATTCGGGCAGAGATTCTCATTAATTTGGAGCCGAGAAAAATAAAGATATAGCCGCTCATTAAGATCCCAATTAAACCGATAAAACCAAATCGGGAAAAAAACTCCACAATCTCCCTGCCAGTGGCAAAGCCCGCTCCCACCACGGTTCCCACATAAACGGCAGCGATCTGGAAAGCTGCCCCCCAATTCGTTTTCACTTAATCTCCTCCTTCCTTTCCAATATATGTAGGCTGGTACAAACAAAGACGAGCTTTTTTGCAATACGGCTAAACTACAGTTAAGGGAAAAAATACCAAAACAAAATACTTGAAAGTCAAAGAAGGTCAAATTATAATGCGGGTATAAAGTCAAATATAGTCAAAGTCAGACCAAACTTTTTATGGAGGTATGCAAAATGCTTTGTCAAAAATGTCAAACAAAACAAGCAAATGTACAATTAAGACTGAAATTGAATGGAAATGAACGAAATCTAAACCTTTGCCATAGCTGTTATCAAACTGAAAAGCAACATAGCCTTACTTCCTTTGGGCCTGCTTTGAGTGGTTTTTCAGGTTTTGGCCAAATGCCTTTGGAGGATTTCTTCAAGAAGATGGCTGCCTCTCAAGGAAATGAAAACTATGATCTAAAAGAAGCGCCGGGACACAATCATGGGAATGGCGGATTTATCGATCAATTCGGACGAAATCTTACACAGCTTGCCAAAGCAGGTTTAATTGACCCAGTCATCGGACGGGATTTAGAAATAAATCGTGTGATTGAAATTTTAAATAGAAGAACCAAAAATAATCCGGTCTTAATCGGTGAACCAGGAGTAGGTAAAACAGCTATTGCCGAAGGGCTAGCCATTAAGATTGCCGAAGGAAATGCACCAAAGAAACTTCAAAATAAAGAAGTCTATTTGCTGGATGTGGCATCCCTGGTTGCAAACACAGGCATCCGCGGCCAATTCGAAGAACGCATGAAGCAGCTGATCTCGGAGCTTCAGACACGCAAGAATATTATTCTCTTTATAGATGAAATTCATTTGCTTGTTGGAGCAGGGTCAGCCGAAGGATCAATGGATGCAGGCAACATTCTAAAGCCCGCCCTTGCACGGGGAGAGCTTCAAGTGGTCGGAGCCACCACATTGAAAGAATACCGCCAAATTGAAAAAGATCCAGCATTGGAACGCAGATTCCAGCCTGTTCAAATAGAAGAGCCCGCTGAAAATGAGGCAATTGAAATCTTGATGGGACTGAAACAAAAATACGAAGATTACCATGATGTTTCTTTTACTGAACATGCCATTAAAGCATGTGTGCAGCTGTCAAGCCGATATATTCAGGACCGGTTCCTTCCTGACAAAGCCATTGATTTAATGGATGAAGCAGGTTCTAAAATGAATCTTCAATCAGGATATATACCAGCAGAAGATATTGAAAAACAGCTGAAAGAAATCAGCAGGCAGAAAGAACTTGTTTTAAAAGAAGAAAAATATGAAGATGCTGCAAAACTCCGTGAAAAGGAACTAAAACTCCAGCAGGCACTAAACGGGGACAACAAGGCAGAACGGCCAGTTATTGACGTTAGCCATATTCAGGAGATTATTGAAAAGAAAACCGGGATTCCTGTCGGCAAATTAGCAGAAGATGAGCAGGAAAAAATGCAGAACCTTGAGGCAAGTCTTGCAGAAAAAGTAATTGGACAGGCGGAAGCCGTGCGGAAAGTTGCAAAGGCGATTCGCCGAAGCCGTGCAGGACTTAAATCAAAGTACCGCCCAATTGGCTCATTTCTATTTGTCGGGCCAACAGGCGTCGGCAAAACTGAGCTGACCAAAACACTTTCCCAAGAGCTATTCGGCTCAAAAGACAGCATGATCAGGCTTGATATGAGTGAATATATGGAAAAACACAGCGTAGCAAAAATTATCGGTTCCCCTCCAGGATATGTGGGCCATGAAGAAGCCGGACAGCTTACTGAGCGGGTACGCAGAAACCCATACAGCATCATTCTGCTTGATGAGATAGAAAAAGCACATCCAGATGTACAGCACATGTTCCTTCAAATACTGGAAGATGGGCGCCTGACAGATAGCCATGGCCGCACTGTCAGCTTTAAAGATACAGTCATTATCATGACAAGCAATGCAGGAGCAGGGCAAAAAGAAATCCATGTTGGATTTAGTGCAGCTGACGCCGTCATGGAGTCAAACATTCTTGAATCGCTCGGCAGCTTCTTTAAGCCGGAATTCCTGAACCGCTTTGATAGCATTATTGAATTTAAAGCTTTGGAAAAAGAGCATTTATTGAAAATTGTCGACTTAATGCTTAATGAGCTTCAGGAAACATTAATTGAACAGGATATTGAATTGACTGTTACCAAGGAAGCCAAGGAGAAATTAGCTGCGGATGGATATCATCCCGTTTTTGGCGCACGGCCATTAAGAAGGATCATCCAGGATGAACTTGAAGACAAGATTGCTGATTTCATCATTGATCATGGCGGAAATAGCCAATTACAGGCCGATCTTGTTGACGGTTCAATTGTCATTAAACCCCTCCGCTAAAAAATAAGAAAGAGCCGGAATCAAGAATTTCCGGCTCTTTCTTATTTTTTTATAAACTCTTATCATCCACGGAATTCAGCCAGTTTTCAATTTCTCCGATAACAGACTCGACACAGCCCTCTTCAAAAGGAGAAATCAATCCAGCATCTTTAACAAGGCCTGTGAAAGGCTTGCTGCCGCCAAGCTGGCACAATTTTAAATAATCCTTCCATGCCGCTTCCTGATTCTCCCGAGACCTTTTCCAGAATTGAAATGCACAAATCTGCGCCAATGTGTAATCGATATAATAGAAAGGTGAATTGTAGATATGGCCCTGCCTCTGCCAAAATCCGCCGTTCTCTAAATACTCATTCCCATCATAATCTTTATGCGGTAAGTATTTCTTCTCAATTTCTCTCCATGCCTGTTTTCTTTCCTGAGGTGATGCTTCCGGGTTTTCATATACCCAATGCTGGAATTCATCAACTGATACTCCGTAAGGCAAGAATAGCAGTCCTCCGCTCAAATGAGAAAACTTGTATTTCTCGGTATCATCTTTAAAGAAGCCCTCCATCCACGGCCAAGTGAAAAACTCCATACTCATGGAATGAATTTCAGCAGCTTCATAAGTTGGCCAGTTATATTCAGGGATCTCAAAATGGCTGCTTGAATACACCTGGAATGCATGGCCTGCTTCATGGGTAAGAACATCAATATCTCCTGAAGTCCCATTGAAGTTAGAGAAAATGAATGGGGATTTATAGTTTTCAATATATGTGCAATAGCCGCCCCCTGCTTTTCCCTTTTTGGCTACCAGGTCCATTAGATTATTTTCTCTCATATAAGTGAAAAATTCACTGGTTTCTCTGGAAAGCTCGTCATACATTTTTTGTCCGTTTTCAATAATCCATTCCGGATCGCCTTTCGGTACAGCATTTCCTGTTTTAAATTCAAATCCTTCATCGTAATATTTCAGCCTGTCAACGCCAATCCGCTCTCTTTGCCTTTCCTTTAGCCTTGTGGCGATTGGAACGATGAAATCCTTCACCTGCTTGCGGAAATTTGCAACCATCTCCGCGTTATAATCTGTCCGGTACATGCGGAAATAAGCCAGTTCAACAAAATTCGCATATCCAAGTTTATGGGCAATCCCTGTTCTAACCTTGACAAGCTCATCATAAATACGGTCCAGCTCATTCTCATTATCTCCCAGGAAACCAAAGCGTGCTTCGCTTGCTTTCTTGCGCATTTCTCGATCTGTAGATTCAGTAAATGGCTCCAATTGGGCAAGAGTGCGTTCTTCACCTTCAAAATCAATCTTGGCTGAAGCAATTAATTTAGTATACTCTGAAGAAAGCTTATTTTCTTTTTGCAAAAGGGGAACAATCTCTGGCGAGAACACCTTCAATTGTGCTTCAGCAAGCGCAAACAGCTGATTCCCCCATTTTTCTTCAAGCTCTGCCCTGAACTTAGAATTAACCAAAGCCTGATAATACCTTGTAACAAACCCTTCTACTTCAGGCTGAATTTCATCCATATAATCCTGCTCTGCTTTATAAAATTCATCATTTGTATCAACTGAATGACGGATATAGCAAAGGTTGAACATCGTGCCGACATCATTTCGAATATCATTAATTTCCTTCATAGCTCGATTTTGCTGTTCTGCAGAAGCTGCATTTTCAAATTTCTCAAGCGCTGCTTCGAAGTTCCCCTTTACTTTTTCAAGATTCGGACGAACATATGCATAGTCTTCAAATCTCACATTATTTCCCCCTCATGTATATGTAAATCGATTTTAAACAAACCACTAAACTATTTCGACAATATTTGGTTAATTTCCTCCCCTGAACCTATCTATAAAGCACAAAATAAAAAACAGCCGGTTAAGGCTGTTTTAATTACTGTACCCCATTTTTATCATTGGAGATAGACAGTCCAAGCTTCTTTAATAACTCAATGGCCGTACCTTTTTCTTCTGGAGTAAGCTCGGACATTAATGAATGGATATGCTTTTCATGGTCAGGGAATATGTTTTCGATAAAGTCTTTTCCCTTATCTGTTATTTGCGCAAAGGTAACTCTTCTGTCATTCGGGCATGCGACCCTTTTTAACAAGCCTTTCTGCTCTAGCTTGTCCACTACATATGTGATGCTTCCGCTGGCCAACAGTATTTTCCCGCCAATCTGCTGCAAAGGCTGCTCACCTTTATGGTAAAGCAGTTCCAGAACAGCAAATTCAGTTGGGTTCAATCCATAAGTTTGTATTAGTTTATTTACATTTTCATTTATTGCCCTATATGCCCTGGACAGGACAATAAACAATTTCAACGATTGGTCAATTTGTTCAGACCCCATTTTATCCAATCCCTTTACCATTTAATTAGTAGCGTTTACCTAAATTCAATTCTCAATCATTATAGAAAACAGGAAGAAAGCTGTCAATTTAACACATTCGGATCATTTGCCCGCTACAACCTCCCAATTGTGATTAAGAGTTGGAATTACCTTTTTCTTTTCAAAGAAGTAGTCGGCAATCAATTCGGTCATATCGGTTAAAATTTCTTTCACCACTGGCTTATCCTTGAACATATTGTAGCCTCCACCGCCAGCAGCACGGTAATTGTTCATTACTACATGATACTCGCCATCTTCCCTGATAGGATGCCCTTTATAGAGAAGCTTTGTGATCCTGCTGCCCTTATGTCGTGAAATATCTATTTTATACTCAATACCTTCCCACATATCGTAATTATAATGCTGTGGCTTTGGATACGAAAAATCAGGATTCACCATAATTTTTCCGTCACTGTTCAATTCAAAATAAGCTGCTGACCGCTCCAAAGCGCCTTTAATGTCTTTTCCTGTAACATTGAGAACACATAATGAATTTGGATAAATATAGTTAGAAACAATTTCTCTCATCGTTACTTTAGACTTGAATCCCGGTGCCCCCTCATGAAATAAGGCCGTACAGGAAATATCAGCACCTGACGCTTCCATCTGCACTTTATTAATGAATTCAATCAGCGGATGCTCCCCTGTACGCGCCTCAAATATATTATCAATCAGCATATCCCCATCAATTTCACCGATCACCTTATCCAGCCATTTCTGGGTTTTAGATTCATAATACCCGGCAAGCTGCAGCACCTCATTATCAGGCGGCATTCCGTCCGGATAAATTAAGGCAGAGTGTTTTTCATCAATCAGCCAATCATTGTGTTTCTTTCTGAATTTAACGGTAACCTTTGCAAGCGCTTGACCATTAAATCCCGGCTGCACAACAGCCACACCATTTACTTGTTCTCCTTCAATATAACGGTGCTGATGCCCGGTAATCAGAACATCAATTCCAGGAACTTCTGTACAAATCCGATATGCTTCATTTTCTCCAGTTTGTTCTTCTGTCTCTTCACCTGTTCTGATATCCCTTTCAAAGCCGCCATGATAAGAGACAATAATCAAATCTGGTTTCTCTTCCTCCTGAATATATGAAACCCACCTCTTTAAGCTGATCACCGCAGATTCAAAAACAAGATGTTCAATATGCTGCCTTTTCTCCCAATTGGGGATATACTGGGTTGTGACACCTACTACCGCTGCTTTCAAACCATTTGGAAAAGATTTTATTTTATAAGGTAGCCCGAAATACGTTTCCTTTGTTGAATTGAATAAAATATTGGCTGACAGCCATGGGAAATTGGACTCGCTGACAGCTCTTGCAAGTATGTTCTTTCCATAGTTGAATTCATGATTTCCGATTACAGCTGCATCATATTCAAGTTCATTTAATATTTGAATCATGGGATTTTTTTGGTTTTTTAAGTATCTGGAATAATAATAAGTTAGAGGAGTTCCCTGGATCAGATCGCCGTTATCAATAAGAATGGAGATCTCAGATTGTTCCTTTTCTTTCTTAATTATTGCTGCAAGCTTACCCAGCCCATGATCAGCGTGCTCTCCAGTTCCATAATAATATGGATAAACATGTCCATGGACATCACTTGTAGCTAAAATCGTGAGAAAAACCTCTGATTTCATCAAATAACCCCTCCTTACATATAAAATATCATTCCTTTGAAAGAAAAAAACCACTTTTAACACAAAATGGTATAATATTGATAATGTCACTTAGATAAGAACAAATCAACCTAATTATGCTGGAGTTAACCTGATGAATAGTCGAAAACGAAATTTACTACTATATTTAATCGCAGTAATTATTCCCACTTTGGCCGGCAGCATCTTTTTCGTTATTGACTCTGTTAATCAAAACGATGAAAAAAGACTGGAAGAAGCAAAATGGATTGGCTCCATACACCAAAGGAGCTGGGATCAGTTTATATCTGAAACTGTGACCACACTTGAGATGTTATCACTGACTGCAGGAAGTGCTGACACGCCATCTGATAAACTGGAGCCTCTGCTCCAAAAAGCCAATCAACTGGATCCGCGATATGGCGGGATTTACCTTCTTGATCCCAGCGGAAAGGTTCTTACAGGGTCAAATCAATTTTTAGCGAACTCCGATTTATCTAAAAAGAAATATCTAAATGAGGTTTCACGCACGAAAGATATTGTTATCTCTAACTCAGCTGAAACCCTCACCAATGGGCAAACAGTAGTTGGGATAGGAAAGCCCGTATTCAACGACAATGGAGAGGTAATCTCTATTATTGTGGCACATATGAGGGTGGATTACGTACAAAATATTATGAGACTTCTTACTCCTGAAGCACGGCTTTCTGTCCTTAATTCAGAAAGGGAAACGATTATGGACATCAACATGAATGGTGACTCATCGTTTTCCAGGCATAATAGCATTTCAATTCCAATTGACAGGCTTCCCTGGAGTGTAAAAGTAGAATTGCCGCCAAGAGATATGCTGGAAATTGCCAAAGATGCTTTTAAGGCTATCCTTGTATTAATGATTATAAGCCATATTCTATTTCTCTTTATTAAGTATTTAAGGCTTAAAAAGCAGAATGAAGAGGAAAAAAAGGAAAATGAGCTCCAAAAGCTGGAACTGGTGGGTACTCTTGCTGCCAGCACTGCCCATGAAATCAGGAACCCTTTAACAGGAATAAAAGGCCTTATACAGCTATTAAGTGAAAAATATACGAATACACATGACCAGTATTACTTTTCAGTTATTAATGATGAGATAAGCAGAATTAATGAAATTGTAAGTGAATTTTTAATACTGGGTAAACCTGCAGCTCAAAAGATGGAAACGATGGATTTGAGAAATATCATAAAGGAATTAGAACCCTTGATACGCTCCGAAGCTAATTTACACAATGTCACTTTTGAATCTGCTCTTTCAGATGAACCTGTCATGGTCGATTGTACGAAAGACCAGATGAAGCAGGTTGTCCTGAATTTAACGAAAAACGCTTTTGAATCGATGGAGGGCGGAGGAAAGCTGACAATCAAGCTAAATAAAATGCATTCCAAGTGTCAGCTTAAGATTGCGGACACAGGCTCAGGAATCCCTGAAAATGAGATTGAAAAAATTTTCCATCCATTTTACACTTCAAAGGAAATGGGCACGGGCCTTGGCCTCGTGGTCTGCAGACGCATTCTGCACTCTTTCGGCGGTGAAATATTTATTACGAGCAAAGAAACTAAAGGAACGCATGTAGATATTTTTCTTCCTATTAAAAACGCATAAAAAAGGAAGGTGCACACTGACGGGCACCTTCTTTTTTAAATCGGATAGATAGGATCATTTCTCTCTATTCTTTTCTTTATCGTCTCCATCATAAATAATAGCTGCGAATTCCTGTCTTCAGGAGCAATTTTTTTATGAAGGACGGAATAAAGTGTGATATCTCTTAGCCTCAGAAATAAGGGCAGCTGCCTTTCCAAACCATCAGGAATTTCATTTTCCAGCTGATAGCCAACCAAAAACGCGTCCAGGAAATGTTTACCAAATATTTCCATTTCTGCTGTATCCGCCTCTTTGAACTTATATAAAAGTGAGTAATACAGCGGAATCGCTATATCAGATGCAAACCAATGATGGCAGCAGTCATCAAAATCAAATACATGAATATCTTTCCCATTATAAAAAAAGTTTCCCGAATGAAGATCCGTATGAATAAGGCCAAAACTGTTTATATTTTTCGGCAAATTTTGAAGCAGATTCAATAAATCCTTTGTATGCTTAATGACCAATTGATCTTCTGCCGGTATATATTTCTCCACTAAAAGCAGTTCTTCTTTATCCCATTGCATTCGCGGTAAAATTCCAGCTGATGGAACATATGATTTTGTGGCTGCGTGCATTTTCCCCACCGCTCTTCCCCATGCTTGAAATAACTCCTGATTGAATTCGCGTGCTCGAACACTTATTGGTTTTCCCTCTGCTTTTGAAAACAGGCTGGCATAAAAGGCAGAACCGTCCTCGGCTGTTAACCTCTCAACCATATTCCCATTCTGTGATGGAAAAACTTCTGAAACCTTTAAATCCTTCGATTTCAGGTAATTCATCCAGTCTGCTTCTGATAGTAGCTCCTCCAGCATGCGGTGAGATGAGTGGGTTATCCTCAAAATATATGCTATTCCATCTTTATGAACCTCATAAACATAGTTTTCAAAGTCACCCAGCTTTTTATAATTCCCGATATTCAAAGAATAGATTATAAGGAAATTTTTGAGAATATCGTCCGTCATTAAAGCATCAACTGCTATTTCCATTAGCTCCCCTGCCCTTTTATATAATCTGAATAATGTAAATTATATAATATTTAATAGATTTCCAAAATAACTATTTTGAAAGACTAATGAATAAGGTAAACTATATTTAGCTTTGCGAAATGTTCAGAAAAAAGGAGACTATATCATGAGTACTACCGCTGCTTCAATCAGCCCAAGATATGAGCCGCAGCAGAAAACGGCCTATCGAATCTTATTCATTATTGGCCTTTGCCACCTATTGAATGACTCTATACAATCAGTTATTCCAGCCATGTTTCCCATTTTAGAAAAATCTATGGGGCTTTCATACTCACAGCTAGGAATGATTGCCTTTTCACTGAATATCGTGTCATCTGTCATGCAGCCGGTTATTGGAATGGCCACTGATAAAAAGCCGTTCCCTTTCGCCTTGCCAATCGGCCTGACTTTCACTTTATTTGGCATATTAGGATTGGCCTTTGCCCCGGATTATAAATGGATTATTATATCGGTATTATTGATTGGTTTCGGTTCAGCTGTGTTCCACCCGGAAGGATCCAGGGTTGCTTATTTGGCAGCTGGCCAGCGCAGAGGTCTGGCTCAATCTATCTATCAAGTCGGCGGAAACACAGGACAGGCACTTGCTCCTATCATTACCGCGCTCATTCTAGTTCCGCTCGGTCAAATGGGAGCTGCCTGGTTTACTGCAGTTGCTGCAATTGCAGTCGGACTGCTGATCTATATAGCATTTTGGTATACTGGACGCCTTCAGGAAGAACTAATTGCCGGCAGAGCTAAAAAACTAGCTGGTGGACATAATAATAAAAAGATATCAAAAAAAGTATGGCGTGCACTGACCCTGGTTCTCTTCTTGATATTTGCCCGTTCATGGTATATCTCCGGGATGACAAATTTCTACGCTTTTTATGCAATAGAAAAATATTCTTTCTCCATTAGTCAGGCACAGCTCTTCTTATTTGCATTTTTAGTATCAGGTGCTTTGGGCACATTTTTTGGCGGGCCGCTTGCAGATCGGTTTGGAAAGAAAAGGATTATTTTCCTGTCCATGATCCTGACTGTTCCGCTTTCCATCCTGATTCCTTTCGTTCCATCTCCAATTGCATTTGTCATGCTCGTGGCTAGCGGATTCATACTGATGTCAAGCTTTTCGGTGACGGTAGTATACGCTCAGGAATTAGTTCCGGGCAAAATCGGCACTATGGCAGGACTTACAGTGGGGCTGGCTTTTGGTATGGGGGCAATAGGCTCAATTGCTCTGGGCTATATTGCTGACACTGTTGGTCTGATAAATATGATTATATTAACCGGCTTTCTTCCCGTACTGGGTTTGCTGACATTATTGCTCCCGCCGGATGAAACTGTTTCAGAATGGAATAAATAGATAAAAAGGAGGGGTCCCCCCTCCTTCTTCAAAAGGATTGCAGATTCTTTTTTAAAAGTTTTCTAAAAATTTTAACAATTGTGTGCAATCTTCTCCTTTTTTGCCATATAATAAAGGTAAGATATTAGCTCTCTTTGTGCAGCTAAATACCCTGTAAAATGTTAGGAGGGATTAAATATGCACCTGCCAAACTACTTTGATTTTTATCAAAAATGCCTTATTCCAGCAAAGGCAGCTGAGCCATTCCTTACGGCTGGGCAAACCCATTGGCTAATCGCTCTGGAAGGACAGCTTAAAGAACAGGAAAATGAATTCTACGTCTGGAAAGTAACCCTATATCCGTCCAATTCAGAAGGAAGTTTTTCATGGAATAAGGCGCTTTATTCTTCATCTCTGTACGAATGCATCCATAAAGCGTTTGAACATGCTAAAGAGCTTGAAGCCAATGTAAAAAACTCACAGTTCAATTTTTTAAAGAGACAAGAGAGAATCAGCTAACCTCAAATTTTATTCCCCTATGCGTTACTCTTTTTTTACCCTCGAATGTGAAATAACATACATATAGGTAATTTCTACTTTTAATCAAAACCCTCAGAAAATTGAATTCATAATTCATTATAAAAAAAAGAGCCTAGACATCTCTAAGCTCTCCAAGATTATAGGGGGTCAACTATAATAGTCCGACCACTTTTAGTTTAACAGATCCTGCCTATAAAATTAAGATACTAAAGTACTATTACTTAAAAGCTTTAACGCGGTAATTTATAATAAAAACAGAATAACATACTGCAGGATTAATAGTTTTGATATAGGTTGTTAACATTTTGTTAATATTTCTAATCTATAATATAAATGTACCGAAAGATAAAACCTTTTTCATTACCCCCCTTTTCAAACCGGCCAAATATGGCCGGTTTTTGTATGAAATAGGGGTTTACTTATGCAAGCCTGAATACTATACCATGGCCGCCTTTTGGGTATTCCCATTTAATATTCTGATATGGGCATCCAATCCGGCAGCTGCCGCATTCATGGCATCCTTCATAACCCACCTGCATTCTCAATCCTTCCCACTTGTACACCTCAGCCGGACAGAAAATAGTGCATATTTTATCGGGGCATTTTGTCATGCAGATATCATGATCCAATACGGTAAGATGTGATTTGGTGTCTGCCTTAAAACGAACTAAATATTGCTTTTCTTCGATCGTTTTTGTTGACATTATTTCACCGCCTTCCATGCCCTGTACATGTCTTGAAGCACACGAATGGTCCCGCGCTCACTGGTGAAGCTCTTCACAATTTCCTTTTGCTTATCTTTCTTAGGAGTTCCATCAACTGTAAAGAATTTGCTTGCTGCCCTGTTCAGCATTGGAACATATTCCTTAAAATACTGAGGATAGTGTTCAAACGTGTGAGTTGCATCTTTATATTTTTCCAGGTCTTTAATAATAAAGCTTTGATACAGTGTTTCCCTGTACTGATTCAAGCTTGTTTCGCTAAAATCACCCCGTTTTTTGGCATCAATGATGGTTTCTGCAGCCATCGTTCCGGAAGCCATTGCCATATTGGAGCCTTCGCGATGTATGGCATTAACCAGCTGGGCAGCATCACCTGCAAGAAGGACACCATCCCCGGCCACTTTAGGCACTGAATGGTAGCCACCCTCAGGAATCAAGTGAGCCAGATACTCAGCAGATTCTCCCCCTTCTATTAAAGGTCTTACCATAGGGTGTGTTTTTAAATAATCCAGCAGGTCATAAGGCTTAAGCTTTGCCTTAATCATGCTTGACAGTGTGGTTCCCACACCAATGTTAATACTCTCTTTATTGGTGTAAATAAAGGCAGTTCCCAGATTGCCTTTCGTAGAGTCCCCAAATATTTCAATCGTACAGCCCTGGTTGTCTTCCAGGTTAAAGCGGTCATTAATTTTGTCTTTTGAAAGATTAATGACTTCCATTACCGTTAGTGCCACTTCATCAGGGCGAAATTCTTTATGGTAGCCCAGCTGTTTTGCCAGCAGTGAATTTACACCATCTGCCAAAACCACCACATCTGCATACACCTCACCATCCGGCCGGTCAGTTCTTACACCAACTACTTTTCCATTTTCAGTCAGACACTCAAGCACGACTGTTTCATTTATTAAAAGTACTCCCTGTTCAATCCCTTTTTTTGCAAACCATTGGTCAAATGGCGCCCGGAGTACTGTAAAATTATTATATGGCTCCTTCCCCCACTCAAGACCTTTATAGCCAAAACTCACTGTCGATTCTTTATCCATCATCCAAAACCGCTGCTCTATGACAGGCCTCTCCAGCGGTGCTTCTTTCCAAAATTCCGGAATGATTTCCTCCATTTGCTTACGGTATAATACTCCACCCATTACATTTTTGCTGCCGGGATATTCTCCTCTTTCAATTTGCAGGACTTTTAAACCGTTTTTGGCGCATGTGTATGCACAGGAAGTCCCTGCAGGCCCAGCCCCCACCACAATGACATCAAACTTTTCAGACATAACTCATTTCACCCCCTCTTTCCCTTGCTTCCTTTAACTCTTTAATTAGCTTCGGCACAATTTCAAGTGCATCACCCACGATTCCGTAAGTTGCTACATCAAATATTGGTGCTTCCGGATCTTTGTTAATCGCAATAATGAACTCTGAATTCTTCATGCCTACGACATGCTGAATTGCCCCTGAAATCCCAATAGCAAAATAGACCTTTGGTGTAATAGTTTCCCCGGTCTGCCCTACCTGCTGTTCATGCGGCAGCCATCCAGCCTCCACTACATCCCTAGTACCCCCTACGGTTGCTCCAATTGCTTCAGCCAGCTCATGGATCAGCTGAAAGTTTTGAAAATCACCCATCCCTTTTCCGCCTGCAACGACAACATGAGCATCTGCTAAATTCACTTTTTTTGTGACATCTTTCACAATTTTAATCACCTTAGTGCGCATGTCATCTTCCCTTAGAGCAATCGCTTCTTTTATAACCTCTCCCTGCCTATCTGGATCTGGCTCCATGGCTTTCATAACCTTAGGCCGGACAGTAGCCATCTGCGGCCGGTGCTTTTTACAAAGGATGGTTGCCATTATATTTCCCCCAAACGCCGGGCGGCTTGCTTCAAGAAGCCTCTTATCCACTTCGACATCCAGCATGGTTGTATCTGCAGTCAATCCTGTGCTAAGATCTGTAGCAACAGCACTGGCCAAATCTTTACCATTGGAAGTGGCCCCATAAAGAAATATTTCAGGTTTATATTTTTCTGCAAGATTGATAACTGCCTTCATATATGATTCTGTCCGGTAATCCTTCATTACTTCATGGTCTATTACATATACCTGATCAGCTCCATAAGCGATTACCTCCTGACTTAAAGGCATTATTTCATAACCAAGCAGCACACCGGAAAGAGGCACATCCAGCTTATCTGCCAGCTTCCTGCCTGCACCGAGCAATTCAAGGGATACCCCCTCAATTTTTCCATCATTTTGTTCTATGAATACCCACACTCCCCGGTTCTCATCCATCATGTAAATTACCCCCTAATAATTTCTGTTATCGGCTTACAAACAGCTCTTTCTTATCATTAAGAAGCTCCATCAGCTGCTTAACCTGTTCGTCCGCATTCCCTTCAAGCCTCTTTCCGCCTTCCGGCTTAGGAGGGGTAAACATTTTTCCAACTATCGTAGGAGACCCTTTCAAACCGAGCTGTGTACGATCCACATCCTCGAGATCATTTACAGACCAGATAACCGGCTCATACCTGGCAGCTTTTATCATGTTAGGCATAGGAGAGTATTCTATGCTATTAATCTCTTTTTCAACGGTCAGCAGACAAGGGACTTGAGCTTGTATCAATTCATACCCGTCCGTAATTTTCCTTTTGATCAGGATCGTTTTTTCACCTTCATTAAATTCGGATACCTCTATAACATTTGTAACTGGCGGAATATCCAGCCTTCTTGCTATCCCTGGTCCCACCTGGCCGGTATCTCCATCAATAGCATGTTTTCCGCATATGATTAAATCCACAGGCATATCTTTTGAAATGCGTTCCAATGCTTTAGAAAGAGCATAGCTTGTTGCGAGTGTATCTGCACCGGCAAATGCACGGTCCGAGATTAAAAAACCGCGGTCTGCTCCAATTTCGATGCTTTTCTTAATAACAGCAACAGCCTGTGGAGGCCCCATGGATAAAACCGAAATAATGCCTTTTCCTAAGGTCTTTGTTATTTTCACTGCTTCCTGCACTGCATGGGCGTCATAAGGGTTTAAAATGGCAGGAGCACTTCGCCGGTCAAGAGTATTAGTCTTGGGATTGATTTTAATAATTTTTGTATCTGGGACTTGCTTGACACACACAACTATGTGCATTTTTTACTTTCCCTCCTCTTAACTTAAAACTTGTATGAGTATTGTTCGCTTTAAGAGATTTATAAAAAAGCTTTGTATTACGATATATGATTCTCGATACAGGCATAGTACTGCAATAAGGAATTAATAAGAAATGTGCTGCTCAATATCAAGAAAAGAGGAAGCAGGCTCCCCAAATAAAAAAAAGGACCCATTATGGATCCTTTTTTTTGCTTCCTTATTATATGCTCAATATATATGCTCGGCTTTTTAATATTAGACAACTGCTTTCTTCCATGAGAGAATCATTTCCCGGAAGGAAATCCTCATTCTTTTCTTTTGTTCCTTCTCTCTTTTAATGACGCATTGATATTCAAAAATTAATTGATCAAGTTCCTGGCTGCAGCGCACAGTTTCCTGGCTCGCCATTCCATTTTTCTTGGCTGTTTCTATCATTTTTTCCCTTTTTTGCTGAATTTCAGTCAGCAGCTGTATTCTTTTATAGCGCAACGTTCTTCCTCCTACTCCTATCCCTTTATCCGATATAAATGTGTCTACTTGAAGCATTATTACAAGAATTTCTATAAATGTAAATAGATTCGCAATATTAGACAATCTTTTTCCAAACTTATTTTTATCGACATCAATTTCAATTCGCCATCATGCGGTTTCGACACATTCTGCTAAATTACACATGCGGCATCAACGGGATTTGATAAAAAATTTGCCAGACTAAAACATGTAAAAAATATCCAATTGTTATAGTGAGAAAATAAAAACCCAATGCCGGTGGCAATGGGTCATCAAATTATTGATGGACTTCCTTTTTTTCATAAATTGGCACCCATCCTTCTGCAGAAACAAAAATTCGGATGGCTACTACTTTTCGATCATCCTGGAGGGTAAAATAATGGCGGATGTTTTCAGGTACGGATATTAAATCGCCTGGATTCAGGAATACTTCAAAGAATTCCCCATCTTTTCCTTGTATAATAAAAACTCCATGGCCGCTGACAATAAATCTCACCTCATCATCAGTATGATGATGTTCCTGCTGGAAATTTTGAAGAAGCTGCTCCAAATTCGGCGTATTCTCTGAAAGCGAAATTACATCCTGTGCCTTATATCCTCTTCTTTCTGAAATATCTTTAATTTCTTCAGCAAATGCAGCCAAAATTTCTTGTTTTTCATTATCGGAAAGTAAATATTTTTCCTGCAGATTTTCAGGCAATTTCTCTATTGCCCATTGCTCATAGATAACCTCCTGCTTTTCCAGAAAAGCTGCAACCTCTTCCTGATTCCTGATTTCTTTTTTTGAATTTTTCAGTACAATATATGCCAAACTAATCAACCCTTTCTATTAAAATCTTTCTCTAGCATGTTTTAGAACAGAAGCTTGGGTACTAGACTACTTTAAATAGCTGATTGGGCTTATGTTCCAGGAGCCTTAGCTGATAGCGGAAAAGAAACTCTGAAGCCTCAAGGATCTTTTTAGCCTCAAAGGAGGTTTTGCCCCATACAGTAATTCCATGATTTCTTATTAAAACAGCACCTGCATCTTCATGTATATGGGAAGAAAAACACTTAGCCAGCGCGGGAATATGTGCATGATTCGGAATAATCGGAATCCTAAGAACAGCATCTTCCTCCCATTTATCAAATGCTTTAATCAGCTCCTGCCCTTTAAATGTAACTGCCTCCTGATCACCATAAATTTCTGAGATGACATTATTATCTATTGTATGTACATGGAGACTGCATTCAGCTTTTGTTCTTCTATATATCTCAGTATGCAGAAGTGTTTCAGCGGATGGCTTTAGATGTGTTTCCACTGCCGGGTGTCCATATTCATCAACAAGGAGAAAATCTTCATCAGTTCGTTTCCTTTTATCCTTTCCGCTTGCTGTAACGAGGAATTGAAGGGGACGCCCGCTGACCTTAATGGCCAGATTTCCGCTCGTTCCCATAAACCAGTCCCTTTCTGCAAGCTCGTCCTTAATATCTGCAAGCTCATTCCATTTTTCCTCAAGTCTGCTCATACCCTCACCTCATTTAATCTTTTTAAAAGCTCAATGCAATCATAGAACGATTCAAAGGCACAATGATTTAGGTTCATCTCTTTGCTTTTCTCCAGGAGCAGGTCTCTTGCTATGACAAAGTCTGCCTGTTTTGCAGCCTCCAGATCAGTTACTGAATCCCCGATCACCACTTTAAAGGTTTCCTCACCCTCCAGTTTTCTCATAATGGAAGGCTTGCAGCAGCCGCAATTATTATCGCAATTCTCATCACAGCTATGCGGCCATAAGATTTTAATTGTATCGCCGCTAAAATCAGAACTATTGCAGAACACCTCTTCAAAGGGTCCATACTTATCCAATACAGGAGCCACAAAAAAATCTATTCCTCCGCTGACTATATAAAGCGGTATATTTTCCTTTGCCAGATAATCGATAAATGGCTGAAATCCCTCTCTTACTCTCGCATTTTCCAAGATGAAATCGGTGATCTCATCTTTCAGACTGCTTGGGAGAAGGGAAAACATCTTTCCTACTCCTTCCTGAATGGAAATTTCCTGTGCCAGAACTTGATTTTTTATCCCTTCCCACCTGGAAGGAGCAAAGTGCTTCATGATATGAATGATGTTATCATTTTCGGTAATAGTTCCATCAAAATCACAAAAAACCGCTATTTTAGCCATTCTTGACAGCCACCTCTTTGTACCCCCACAGATCAATCGCTTTTTTTAATTCAGGGAAGTTTGATGGAGCATCTGTTAAAGAAGCCCCCTTTAATATTAAATCAATTGCCTGGCGGAATGCCAAACCGCCTCCTCTTGCCCCATCCGGATGCCCATGTACGCCGCCTCCGGCATTGATTACACTGTCTATTCCGAAGTCTTCGAAAAGAAGAGGCACAAGACCCGGATGGATGCCGGCTGATGGAACCGGAAAGGTTCTTTTGCAGAAATCATTCTTAGTCAGGGCATCCCCAATTGATAATGCCTGAGTTTTTTCAAGGGCAACCGATCCATAAGGGGAAGGGAATAGAGACAAGTCTGCACCTGCATACCTGAGAAGTTTCCCTAAAAGCAAAGGATAGGAAATCCCATAAACATTTGAAGCAGAAAGTGCTCCACTAACTGCAGGATGTGCCATGATAGGCAGCCCAATCTCTTCATCTTCTCTTAATGACTGCAAAACATCGAGCCCATAAGAAAATACATTAAACAGAAGAAGGTCTGCACCAAGTCTGGATGCCTTCCTTGCCTTTTCTTTTAATTCAAAAGACCTGCCTGTTAAATTTACAGCATATAGGGTACGGTGCCCTGTTTCCTCATAAACCTGCCTTAGCACTTCTTTGCCTTCGGTTATCCTGGCTTCAAAAGGTGTAAGGCGGTTTTCAAATAGAATTTCATCATCTTTTACAAGGTCGATGCCGCCAAGGGCCTGTTCCCTAAGCTGCGAAGTTAAAAAATCCATGTCTTTGCCCAGCACCCCTTTGAAGATGCTCATTAGAAGGGGTCTGCCATATACATTCACTTTTTCCCTCAGTCCGTCAATCCCGAATCGAGGCCCAGGGAAAAAGCTTTTAAGTTCATTGGAAAACTGTAAATCTAACAATTTAATCTTTCCGTCCAATGACAGCTTTCCAAAGACTGTTGTTAATATTGCCGGTAAATCCGGACTGAAATTAACAGTGGGATAGGCAATCTTAATGACTGCAGCTGTTTCCTTTCTTTCTTCATCTTTAATAAGGACTTCAACAGCAACGACCCTGCCTTTATGCTTTTCCAACTGCTGTTTTTCAAGCTCGGGCAAATGGGTCCATGACCCGACCGTTAACCCTAAAGCGATCTCCTCGGCCTTTTTCTCCGGGTTATGTTTTTCATCATGAATCAGATACGTTGCAATAATTTCACTCATGTATATTCTTCCTTTCAAAAATCAAAGAATGGGAACAATAAAAAACCTCTTCAAATAAGAAGAGGTTAGCATAGCAATCTAACATCTTCTTATCTTTCAGCTAAAAGCTGCAAGATTTAGCACCGTGCTCAGGTATAAGTCGGTTGCCGGGCTTCATAGGGCTAGTCCCTCCGCCTGCTCTTGATAAGAAAACGAAACGAGTATTCAGTTAATTTCGAATTAAAATTTAATTAGAATTATGACAGTGCTTAATATTTTTGTCAATTGAATTATGAAAAAAATTTAAAACAAATTTAATTTTTTTATTCGCCCCACTGCTTCTTTAAGTCTATCCTCAGATGTCAGCAATCCGGCTCTCACATACCCTTCTCCATAATCACCAAATCCGATGCCAGGTGCAACCGCAATATGCGCTTTATCCAAGAGATAGTCAGCAAACTCTTCCGATGTAAATTGCTCAGGGACTTTGAGCCATGCAAAAAAGGAGCCTTTAGGAGCTTGTACATCCCAGCCAATTTCCCTGAGGCCAGAGATGAAGGTATTCCGTCTGGATTCGTAGATAAAATTCAACTCATTAACACAATCCTGGGGTCCTGACAGAGCGGCTGCTGCAGCTTCCTGAACAGCACCAAACAAGCTGACGTATAGATGATCCTGCATTAGATTCAGTGCTTTAATGACACTTGCATTTCCAGCTGCAAATCCTATTCTCCAGCCTGCCATATTAAAGGTCTTTGAAAGGGTATAAATTTCAATACCGACCTCCTTTGCCCCTTCTGCCTGAAGAAAACTTTCAGGCTTGTTGCCGTCAAAACCAATTCCGCCATATGCAAAATCATGGACGATGCAAATACCATGACTTCGGCTCAAATTAACTGTTTCCTGAAAAAAATCCTTATTTGCCACTGCTCCTGTCGGGTTATTTGGATAATTAAGGAACATCAGTTTAGCTGAATTAAGCTGATCTGCTGACAATTCACTGTATACGGGCAAGAAGTTATTATCTTCTCTTAGAGGCATTGTCACCATGTTTGCTTTAGCAAGTGCTACACCTGACCAATAATCAGGATATCCCGGGTCCGGAACCAATACGCTGTCCCCAGGGTTTAAAAGGCATTGAGGGATTTCAACAAGGCCAGCTTTACCTCCAAAAAGGATGGCTATCTCGGTTTCGGGATCCAATTCAACATCGAATTCCCTTTTATAAAAGGATGCAGCGGCCTTTTTTAAATAAGGGAACCCCTGGAAAGGAGAATATTTATGGTTTTGCGGATTTTCGGCTGCACTTTGAAGACTCTTGACAATATGCTCCGGGGTAGGCAGATCAGGATTTCCCTGTCCAAGATTGATGACATCAAAACCTTGTTCGAGTTTTTTCCCCACTTTGGCTGTCAGAGATGCAAAAAACTGTTTAGGCAGACTTTTCAAAAGATCTGATTGCGGATAATTTACCAAATTGTTCACCTGCTTAAAAAAAAGATTGAAAATATAGTCACAAATGATATAACGTAAATGATAAGATGTAAAGTAAAATTTTGAAAATTTCCATCTATCGGACTAATTTTACCATATGGATAAGATGATTGCGGGGGAGTTTTATGAAATTAAAGATTGCCTGTTTACAAATGGATATTTCATTTGGAAAACCTGAGGAGAATTATAAAACAGCCGAAACCATGATTAATAAGGCGCTTAAGGCTAATCCGGATGTTATTGTGCTGCCTGAACTTTGGACGACAGGCTATGATTTGACCAGATTGGGTGAAATTGCAGACCAGGATGCCGGGTCAGCACTAGTTTTTTTAAAAGAGGCAGCACAGAGCAATCGAATTCATCTGATAGGAGGATCTGTTGCAAAGAAAACATCCGAAGGCATTTACAATACTCTGCTGATTGTAGATAACAAGGGTGACTTCATACATGAATACAGCAAGCTGCACTTATTCAAGCTTATGAATGAACACCTCTATCTGAAAGGAGGGACAGCTAAGGGAGTATTTTCTCTGGAAAATAGGAAGTTTGCAGGGATGATTTGTTATGATATCCGTTTTCCTGAGTGGGTGCGGACCCATACAGCGGAAGGTGCCGAAGCTTTATTTGTAGTAGCAGAATGGCCATTGGCCCGGCTGGCACATTGGCGGTCGCTTTTGATTGCACGTGCCATTGAAAACCAGTGCTATGTAATTGCATGCAACCGCTCTGGCTCTGATCCTGACAATGTCTTTGCAGGCCATTCGATGATTATAGATCCTTGGGGAGAAGTGCTTGCTGAAGGTTCTGAAACAGAAGAAATCCTCCATGCTGAGATAGACCTGGATAAAGTGAAAGAAGTCCGCAGCATGATTCCGATTTTTACTGACCGCAAACCGGATTTTTACCGCTGATGGCATACAGGGCCCTGACTAGGGCCCCTGACTTTTTTACCCTTCTATTTTTGCCCACATTTCTGGAGGGTTTAATTCATAAATGCCATTTTCCCTGTACATATAATGATTAATAATAAACTCTCTGCGTATTGTAGCATAGTCTTCATGATACTGTTTAATATATTCGTTGAGCACTTTTTCTTCATATTTTTTTCCCATTTTCAACCCTTTGATTAGATGTTCAAAAACCATGAGCTTCTTCTTTCTCTGTGCAGGTATATTCTTCAGTTTTCCATCTTTTGTAAAGAAGTTTTCAATAACCTTCTGGCTTTCTGAATTTTGTTCTTCCATTTTCTTAATCTCCTCTTTATCTGCCAATTTCGCAAGAACACCCGACTGATGTTTCAGTACGGATTCATTTAGATAGAAATAAACTGTATTTTTATCTCTTCTCTGATAAACAAGGTTTATTTCCCTGAGTTTATTTAAATGATGGGTAATGGTTGGCGGGGTCAATCCAAGCTTCCCAGCTATCGCCTGTCCATGCAAAGGCCCTTTGGCAAGAAGAAAAACAATCCTGATTCTGGTTGGGTCTCCCATTGTCTTATAAAAAGCTACTAAACGATTTAATTGCATAATACCAGCACCCTCATTTCGATTATCATCTAATTAGATAATAATCGAATTAATCTCCTCCAGTCAACCATATATATAATATCGCATAAAAAAATCACCCTTAGAGGTGATTTAAGAAAGAGCTATTTAATATAATTAGCCCCCTCGAGGGATAGCAGTACTTCTTTAATTTCAGTCCGGGTTCCTGCATACCCTGTTAACGATTTATTTTTTCCGATTACCCGATGGCATGGAATAATGATCGGAAGGCGATTGGCCTTGTTTGCCTGTCCAATGGCGCGCACTGCTTTTTCTTTCCCTATTTTGACAGCAATGTCCTGATAACTTCTTGTCTCACCAAATGGGATTAGGCAAAGCTCTTTCCAGACTGCTTTTTGAAATTCAGTGCCATGAGGTTCTATAGGGATGTCGAACTTTTTCCTTTGCCCATCAAAGTATTCCCCAAGCTGGATCGAACACTTTTTGATTAAAGGATCGGAGGGATCGAATTGCAATGATAAAACTTCTTCCCCTTCGAGAAAATCTTCTTTCCCCATGTATAATGCCGAAAGGATCCCCTTTTCAATGACAATGTAAATGTCTCCTGCCGGTGTGTTTTTTTTAGAATAAATTCTTAGTGTCATTTCATTCCCGCCTTTAAAATATAGGGCAAATAGATGTGGAATACAGTTCCTTCCCCCAATTTGCTTTCCACTTCAATTGTTCCCTTATGTTCTTCAATAATTTTATATGTAACCATTAAACCAAGTCCAGTGCCTCTTTCCTTTGTAGTATAGAAAGGTTCACCAAGCTTTTTTATTTTATGTGCGGGAATTCCTGTTCCTTCGTCCCTAATGGATATGTGAACTTTATTATTTAACCCCTTCTGAATGGATACAGTAATATATCCACCTTTAGGCATGACTTCAATCGCATTTTTTATTATATTGATAAAGACCTTTTTCATTTGATTGGATTCACAGAAAACATTGGGCAAATTCTTTTCATAATAAGTCCTGAATTGAACATTATGCAGCACAGCCTGAGCACTCAGGAGATCGACTGTTTCCTTCATGATTTGAGATATGTCTTTTTCCACAAATTTGACAGCTTGAGGCTTAGCGAGTATGAGAAATTCATTAATAATTGAATCTATCCTGCTAAGCTCAGTGGTAATCACATTGAAATACATAGAATGATCTTCCTTCACACTGCCCTCCAGCAGCTGTATAAAGCCTTTAAGAGCTGTCATTGGGTTTCTGATCTCGTGGGCAATTCCTGCTGCCAATTCTCCAATGACATTCAAAGTGTCTGATTTCCGAAGCTGTTCTTCCATTTCCAGCTTCTCAGTTATGTCTTTAAATGTTGTCATACTGATATTAGAAAAAATATTCAGCTTGTTGGAAAACTCAAAGAACTTCTTTCTGCCTGATTTCAGAGTAATGGAAAGGTTACCGTCTGATTGCCCCGCTGAATGTATGTTTTTTATCTGCTCCTTTAATTCATCATCGGTTATATTGCAGTCATTCAAAATACTATGCAGCGATACACTGATAAGCTCCTCTTTTGTCATTTGAAGCAATCTCTGACCTGATTGATTAATATCGACTATTTCAAACTGGTCGTTCCAAAGAAGAATACCTTCAAGGGCACCTTCAAATATCATGCGGAATTTTTGTTCGCTTTCCCTCAAGCTTTTCTCCATGGCATGACGCTCACTGACATTTCTGAAGATAGTCATATGGTAGCCTTCAACGGAGTTTAATTTCACTGTAAACTCCAAAGATTTGAACTGGCCATTTGGCATAAGAAAAACTAGCTCATCCCGTATGCTTCCCTTAACGAACATCTCTTTAACAATGCTTCTGTATCTTTCCGATTTTTCATATACAAAATCTTTTATCTTTTTTTTGAGAAGCTCGTCATGAGTGCATTCAAAAATTCGGCAAGCAGCTTCATTCGCATCGATGATTTCGCCATCTCCACCCCAAAAAATGATCCCATCCAGAGCTTCGGTAAATAGGTCCGCATACAGCTCTTCATTCTTTTTCACTTTCCGTTCCAGGAGCCGCTTACTCGTTACATCTCTTAATATGCACATATAAAGACTGCCCTCATTAAGGATGCTGGTAGTAAAATCAAACTCTATTATCGTTCTGCCGTTATAAATAGGAAGAATGCCCCTGACACTTTCCTTCCTCTTCAACAGTTCCCTTTGCTTTTCAAGCTTGAAATGCCTATTTTTCGGCACGATATCAGACAAATTCCTGCCGAGCAGATATTGTTTATCCATTTTTAAGCTTTCAGCAAATGATGGATTGACATCCACAATTCTCTCCTGGCTATCAAAAATTATAATTCCATCTTTCGAGCGTGAGAATATATTATATTTAGGTGAATTATCATTGGCCAAAATATTATTTTCCTTTTCCAAAGTCTCAATCCTGGCATAGAGTTTCCTGATTTCCTGATTCATAATGACCACTCTATTTCCTCCTATTGGGATATGCAATTAATTAAATATTTCTACAAGATCTGACTAAAACCTTTAAATCTCTGAGAAAACTGTCCTATTAATTTTTCATATCAAAGGGTTCTGGGGGAGAAGAAAAGGCATACCCTGTCAAGAGTATGCCTGGAATTTACAATTTGAATTTTGCAATCATCTCATTTAATTGTTCTGCCAATTCCGACAAGGACTGTGCATTGTCTGAGATTTCCTCCATTGAATGGTTAGTCTGAGCCATTGATGCACTCGTTTGTTCGATGCCTGCAGCAGATTCCTCAGATACTGCGGCAATACTGCCAATGGACTGGTTCATTTGGGAGGAATTAATGGAGACCTGCTCAAGGCTGCGGGAAATGTCACTGACATTTGTTGACATTGAGTTAACTGCCTCATAAATATTCTGGAATGTTTGCCCCGTCAATTGAATTTGCTCAGTTCCCTTTTCAACTTGAACATAGCCTGTTTGAAGCGACGTGGCCACACTGTTTGACTCTGCTTGAATGCCCACGACAATTCTAGTGATATCTGAAACCGAGAATGATACCTGCTCAGCCAGTTTCCTCACCTCATCTGCCACAACTGCAAAACCTCTTCCATGCTCACCGGCTCTGGCTGCTTCAATGGCTGCATTTAATGCCAGCAGGTTAGTCTGGTCTGCAATTTCCTTTATTACCTTAACTAATCTGGATATTTGCTTTGTCTGATCATCGAGTCCATTTACCTTGTCCACTGATGACTTCATTATCTGGTTAATTAATCCCATTTGTTCCTGGGATTCCTTCATTAGCTTGTTTCCATTCTCAGTGAGCGATAGCACCTCTGTGGAAGCACTCTTTATTTCATTACCGCTGTATGAAGCTTCCTTCACTTTTTCCAGGTACTCGTCCATCATTAAAGATAAACGTGTTGCAGAGCCCGCCTGATCCTCAGCGCCTCCGGATAGTTCCTGCATCGTTGAAGCAACCTGCTGACTTGCTGCTTTCACTTCATTTGCAGCAATATTCAGTTCTCCGCTTCTTTCTGTCACATACCCAGAAACTGCATTAATTTCCTGAATCATGGTCTTCAGTTTTATTTTCATGGAATTCATGGCTCTGCTAAGCTGGGCTACTTCATCATCACCCTCATACTCCACCGAATCTGCATTGAGGTTTCCTCCTGCAATATCATTTGAGAATTGTACAATGGCAGTCAGCTTTTTAGAAATAATACGTCCTATAAAAAGGATACTTGCGATTCCCAGGATAGCAGAAATGATGATTGAAATGCCAAGTACTATTAAAGTAAGGATAAGGCCAGATTTAGCAGAAGTCACAGCCTTTTGCTGATCCTCTTTCATCATGCTGCTGAGAGTATTTAATTTATCGACCGTTTCAGAAATGATATTATCGGCCTGCAATTTTCCCAGCCTATATTCTCTTGCATGCTGGAGTTTCACTTCTGGCTCAATGACATCATGAAATAAACTGGTGATTTTTTGATCATTTTCATCAATTTGTCTAAAAAGGGCTTTTAATTTTGAATCGCTCAGTTCTGGAGAAATTTCCTCTTTCAAATTATTAAAATCCTCTGTCAGCTCATCGAATGTTTTTAAATGTTTTGGGTTGGAGTCAATGATAAAGTTTCCAATCGTGCTCCCTTTATGATGAAAAGTGGCCGCTGATTCAGTAATCTTAATGGCCTTTTCCCCAGAATCCTTAACTATCTCCAGTTTTGAATTGGCAATTGTCAGCAAGAAGAAAGTAAGAACGGTGGAAACCGTGAATAGCCCAATGGTCACAAAAAGCGCAACCCCATATTTCTGGCCAAGCTTCAGGTTCTTCCACCATCTAGTGCTGGCCATTTTGTTTAAATACTTGGCTATGCTAAGCTTTATTGGCTTGGACGATTCTTTTCTTTCCTTCTTGCCCGGTATAAATTTTCTTACCCCTTTCAACATTGCTTCCCCCTTTGTGATTTAACCAGATGCGAACAATTGAACTAGTTTGTTTCTAATTCTTTTTTACTATTCTTTCAATTCATTATAATAGAACAAAAAAGACATTTGAAGATTATTTTTCCAATTTTTCATTTTAATACAGCCTTCCCTGCACATTTTCCATTTAAGAATCTTCTCTTTAAAACCCTGATTGTCTCACTAAATCGTCAGCTATGACATACTAATCGAACTACTCCCTTTTATCTGCGACAAAAATGAATTTTCACAATTGAGATTTGAAACAGATTTACAAGAAGCCATTCAAGCCATATAATATATGAGCTAACAAGCAAACATTCTTTGTATAACAGGAATTTATAGATAGTATGACAGAAATTTCGACGGTCAACCATTTTACTTTATCTGTAAATTAAACCTTCTATTTACACGAGAAAAGAAGTTTGCTTCATGTTAAAGTGGGTAAAGAAAGAAAGAGAATTTTTGGGGGTCTTTAATAGAGGAGGACTTATGAAACAACGTGACTTTTACTTCGACAACATGAAGTTCATCTTGATCTTCTTTGTCGTTTTTGGACATTTACTCCGCTCTTTTATTGAAGATAATGAAACAATCTATACTTTATATAAGGTAATCTACACGTTCCATATGCCAGCTTTTATACTGGTTTCCGGTTTTTTTGCAAAAGGCTTTTATAAAAAAGGGTATATAAAGAAAATTGCAAAAAAGCTCATACTGCCATATATTATTTTTCAGGTTATTTATTCGATTTTCTATTATTTTTTATATAATAAAGGCACATTTGAGTTGGATCCTTTTAACCCGCATTGGTCTTTATGGTTCCTGATCAGCATGTTCTTCTGGAATATCATGCTTCTATTCTTTGCAAAGTATAAACCTGTATATTCCCTGGCTGCTGCTTTTATCATTGGGCTTGCCGTCGGATATGCCGATTGGATTTCAAACTATTTAAGCTTATCCAGAACATTTGTGTTCTTTCCTTTATTCCTAATGGGGTATTATTTAAAGAAGGAGCATTTTTATGCGCTATTCCAGCCAAAGTTCAGAATTAGTGCATTAGCTATTTTTGCTGTAGTCTTTGCAGGCTTTTATCTCTATCCTGAAGTGGATTATAAATGGCTGCTTGGCTCAAAACCATATACTGAAATGGGGACAGCTTCGATTGGGGCAGTCTTTACGAGATTGGGCTTTTATGTCCTAAGTTTGATAATGGTATTTAGCTTCTTTGCTTTTGTGCCCCGTAAACAATATTTCTTTACTAATTTAGGAAAAAATACACTTTATGTCTATCTGCTCCACGGTTTCTTTGTACGAGTATTCAGGGAAAGTGATGTACAGGGCTTTTTTAACAAACCGGAAAACTTCCTGCTGCTTGCCGGAATATCGCTGCTGCTTACTTTGCTTCTCTCAAGCAAACTGATTACTTCATTTGCACAGCCAATTATAGAACTGAAAACGTCACAGCTAAAGAAGCTTAAAGATAGATCAAGGGCATATGCCAGATTTTATCGTAAAAAACTTACAAGTTAGAGCATAAACCGGTCATGGATTACTGGCCGGTTTTTTACTTTAGTCATAACCATTGACCATTTTTGATTATTGGATTATAATAAGTAACTGTGTTATATATTTTGTCCCAGTAGCTCAGCTGGATAGAGCGACAGCCTCCTAAGCTGTAGGTCGTGAGTTCGAATCTCGCCTGGGACGCTTTTAGAAAAAACGCCAACAAAAGTTTGGCGTTTTTTCTCATACTTACAAAAACCGGATGCCTGGTGCCCCACGAGTTATAAATCATCAATAACTATATACGCAGCCTTAACAGGCCCATGTACACCAACAACGAGGTTCATCTCAATATCAGCGGAGTTGCTTGGTCCAGTAATGAAATTAATACAGGAAGGTGCCTGCTGCCCTGAGTTTACCCTTTCCCTAATGATCCTTGCTGCCTGTGTCATGCGCGGAACCAGGGTGCTTTTCGGAATAAGGATGATAGAAGCAGCAGGGAGAAAACTGACTGTCCGCCCGTGATCCTTGCTGCTGAACAAGACTGCTGTGCCAGATTCAGCCAGAGTTATTTCACTGACCGTGATGCCGATGTTAGCATGTTCTGCGTATTCAATATTTCTTCCTTCTTCAGAATAATCCCATTCATATACATCTATATTCTCTTTTGGCCAAATCTCCTTGAATAGCGGTGTAAGCCCAAACTGTCTAAAGCGGTCATCCTTCCAGGTCACAACGGGACCCCCGCCATATTGGGCTACAATTTCTTTGAGCGTTTCAGTCAAATTGGCAGCACTGGTTACAACAAGGTCAGTGTGGATTTTCGTACACTGAGTCTTTAAAGCTTCGAGAAGCTCATCAGCATCCGCTTCTTTCAAGACTGCATCCTGCGGGTTAAAGCTCCATTCCGGTCTTTTGACTCCAGTAATTCTTTTTTCCCTGCCCAATCTGCCTGCAATTTTATTTAAAAAAGCATCTCGATTCTGAATTGTTCCATTCACTGCTGTCCGCCTCCTTTTGGCCGGTTTTTGAACCAATCGCGAAATCTTTCTTTATTGGGAGCTGGAAAATCCCTGATTTCTGTCCATGCTTTTAATGGGCCTGGTCCCTTTGTAATTTTGTCCCCTGCGGTAAATGGATTCATGGCTGCCGGTGCCAGCTTTGACCCAAGCTTATAAAGGGAGGGTGAAGCTGCCCCCAGCCCAAAAGCCTTCATAGTCATCTTTTCCGATATCGGAGCTCTTCCTTCTTTTTCGACAATTACCTGCCGGTGTTTATGAAGAAGTTCATGAAGAGGGATTTTGACTGGACAGGCTTCCGTACATGCTCCACAAAGTGTTGAAGCATATGGCAATTCCTTATAATCATTATAGCCTCCTAAAAGGGGTGACAGCACAGCTCCAATCGGGCCTGAATAAATGGATCCGTAGGAATGGCCGCCTACATGTCTATATACGGGACAAACATTTACACATGCAGCACAGCGGATACATTGGAGAATGGAGTGAAACTCCCCTCCTAAAATCGAAGAGCGGCCATTGTCCACTATAACCAGGTGGAATTCTTCAGGACCATCGACGTCGAGTTCTTCTCTTGGACCAGTCAGAACAGTAATATAACTCGTTAGCTTTTGTCCAACAGCGCTCCTCGTCAGCATGCTGACAAGCACTTCCATTTCCTCGTAAGTCGGGACCAGCCTTTCCATGCCCATTACCGTAATTTGCGTCTTAGGTAAGGCTGTGACGAGATCTGCATTGCCTTCATTAGTCACTAAGGTGATTGAACCAGTTTCAGCAACAGCGAAGTTGCAGCCCGTTATGCCAACATCTGCGGTTAAGTATTCACCGCGCAGCATTTCTCTGGCATGCCATGCAAGTTCTTCCGGCTTTTCTGTGTTCTGATAGTTCAGTTTTTCTGCAAACACATCCCGAATCTGCTCTTTATTCTTATGAAGAGCAGGCGCAACTATATGCGAAGGAGGATCGTGATCGTCCACCTGAAGGATGTATTCCCCCAAATCTGTTTCAATTACCTGACATCCGGCCTCTTCCAATGCCGCATTTAAATGTATCTCTTCGGTTACCATAGATTTTGATTTAACCACTTTTCTTGCATTCTTCTTTTCAATTACTTCCCGTATATAGGAAGATGCTTCTTCTGCAGTTTCAGCGAAAAAAACCTGCCCGCCCCTTTTAGCTACATTTTCGCTGAGCTGGTATAAGTAAAAATCAAGATTTTCAAGTACATGCTGGCGAATTTCTTCTGAAAGCGACCGCCATTCTTCCCAATTTCCAAGTTCTGCTGCAGCATCAAGCCTTCTTGTCTGAAGCCTTTCCTGGGCACCTGACACTGCCCCTCTCATAAAGGAATTGTTTATTCCGGAATCCACACGATCCTTAAAGTCATTTGTTCCTATTTTCATAGCCATTTCTATTCCCCCTTTAGAAAAGCACAAGCGCCTTGCCCACCCCCGACTGCTCAAGGGGGCAGGCTGCCTACGATAAACAATTATCGACGTTCAAAATTGTCTTTCCTTCTTGCGGGAAAGCATGTCCATTAATTGCTTAGCGGCAATTTAACACTTCAGCAATATGCATTACTCTTATTGGTTTTCCCTGCCTGCCGATCCTGCCTCCTATATTCATCAGGCACCCTGCGTCAGCTCCAATGAGAATTTCTGCTTCAGTCTCCTCTATATGCCCAACCTTTTCATCTACCATTTGTTCAGATATTTGAGCCATTTTCACGGAAAAGGTACCGCCAAAACCGCAGCATTGCTCCTTGCCGGGAAGCTCTTCGAATTCCAGGCCCTTCACATTTTTCAATAATTTCATAGGTGCTTCCTTTACACCAAGAAGCCTGGTCATATGGCAGGATGTATGATAAGTGGCTTTTCCTTTTAACTTTGCTCCAACATCATCCACGTTTAGAACTTCAACGATAAATTGAGTAAGTTCGTATGTTTTTTCTGCAAGCTTTTTTGCTCTTGGTTCCCAAACAGAGTCACCTTTAAAAACGTACGGATACTCATGAAACATATAGGCGCAAGATCCAGAAGGGGAAACAACATATTCTGCATGCTCAAATGCTGTAATCATCCTTTTCATAGCTTCCTTTGATTCTTTCACATAGCCGCTGTTATAGGCAGGCTGGCCGCAGCAGACCTGTGATTCCGGAAAATCTATTTCACATCCCAGGCGCTCAAGCAATTCAACAGCTGCTTTTCCTGCATTTCCCTGAAACATATCTACCAGACATGTTGCAAAAAGACTTACCTTCATTCATTCCCTCTCCCAGCTAAATACTATATTTTTCTACTATCTTACTATAGGTTTAATGAAAATCGTTTAATTTTTATAAATATTATAATAATTAGTATAGTTTATCTCCCTTAGCATATGTCAATGTTTTACTTCCTTTTTTTCATTCAAAAATATGATACAATTATATGATGTTTAAGTTGCTAAAAAGGGAGTTCAAAATAAATGAAAGTTATCGCCAGTACGCTTAATGCCAAATACATTCATACAAATATAGCGATCCGCTATCTGAAGGCATACGCACAGCCTGATTTCGATGTGGAATTAGCCGAATATACTATTAAAGATCCGGTGATGAATATCGTTACAGATCTGGTCCGCAAAAAACCTGATGTGATCGGATTCAGCTGTTATATATGGAATATCGAAGAGACCATAAAGGTCATTAAAATGATAAAAAAGATTGACTCCTCCATTCATATTGCAGTTGGAGGACCTGAAGTGACATATGATGTTGCAGATTGGATGAAAAATATAAAAGAATTTGATTACATTGTTATCGGTGAAGGTGAGGAAACGTTCAAACAGCTGCTGACAGAACTGAATGGCAAAATGAATATGGAAAATGTGCATGGTCTTGCTTTCAGGGAAAATGGCAAGGTTCGTATTAATCCGCAGCGGAATAAGCTGGATTTGCGCGAGCTGCCCTCACCATTCCGCTTTGAAGAAGATATTCCCCACCTTTCTAAACGGGTCACTTATATAGAAACCAGCCGGGGGTGCCCTTTCAGCTGCCAGTTTTGCCTTTCCTCAATTGAAGTAGGTGTGCGATACTTTGACAGGGAAAAAATTAAGGACGACATCCGATATTTAATGAAGAATGGTGCAAAAACCCTTAAATTTGTGGACCGTACATTCAACATAAGCCGCAGTTATGCTTTGGAAATGTTCCAATTTTTAATCGATGAACATCTGCCGGGAACAGTTTTTCAATTTGAGATCACTGCAGATATCATGAGGCCTGAAGTAATTGAATTTCTAAACAAGGAAGCTCCGGCAGGATTATTCCGATTTGAAATTGGCGTACAGTCGACAAACGACTATACGAATGAATTGGTCATGAGGAAGCAGAATTTTGCAAAGCTTTGCCGCACAGTCACAATGGTAAAGGATGGTGGAAAGATCGACCAGCACCTTGACTTAATTGCCGGACTGCCTGAGGAAGATTATGATTCATTCAAAAGAACCTTTAATGATGTTTTTGCAATGCGGCCCGAAGAGCTCCAGCTCGGCTTCTTAAAAATGCTGAGAGGCACCGGGCTTCGATTGAGAGCAGAAGATCATCAATATATTTATATGGACCATTCACCATATGAAATACTTGGAAATAATGTTTTATCCTTTGATGACATCATCCGCATTAAACAAGTTGAAGATGTTTTAGAGAAATATTGGAATGATCATAGGATGGATGCGACCGTTGAATATTTGGTTACAAAAGTATTTCCCACTCCATTCGATTTCTTCCAGGAATTCGGAAGTTATTGGGAGCAAAAAGGATGGTCCAGAATTGGCCATCAGCTTGAGGATCTTTTCAAACGCCTTTTTGAATTCCTGCAATCAAAAGAAATTGCTGATTTGGATATAGCAGAAGGCCTTATGAAGATTGACTATATTTCAAAACAAAAATACAAACCTAGAAAACCCTGGTGGCAGCCAAGCTATGAAAAATCCGAGAGATCAAAGCTATACCAGTCCCTGCTTGAAAATCCAATCCAGCTGGGAGAAGGCTTCTTAAGCCTTCAGCTGAATGAAAAAGAAATTTACAAACATACCCTAAGTGAAAAATTTTCTTTTGATATTGAAAAATATAATAAAGATGGAATAATTGAAAAGAATGACTCTGTTCTGCTTGCCTATTTCGACTCAAGCACAGAAAAAGTTTCCATCTTTACTGGCCCTTTACATGATTGATAAAACCGGCAGGAATCTGCCGGTTTTTTAGCATTTATCCCGATCTTTCTTTTTATCTTTATCACGGTTCATAAATGGCAGTTCATAAAGTTTTCCGGAATTTATATCACCAAACTCCATACCGAATTCTACATTGCCCGAGCCATTTTGGCGGTCTTTTTTTCGTGGTTTATTATGATCCACTTAGACTCTTCCCTCTCTCCCATGCTTGGAGTTGCGGTTAGCCATTTTCATGGGAGTCTCTCCCTGGCTGAATTCTGCTGAAAACTCTGATTCCTGAAGGTTCTTCTTAGGCGTTTTGCTGTATTTTTCAACGGCATTATACTCAGCTTTTCGTTTGGCCATCCCAATCTCCTCCTGAATTATAATTCATAGTGTTAAATCCATTTTAAGGTTTAACACAGCTTTATTTTTAGTAAAAAACACGGTTTCATCCCTATCTGAGTCTTCCTTATTTTACAATCATAAATTTTGCTGCGGTGCAGAAAATAAAGTAAAAAGGAATGAGCGATATGACTAATAAAAAGAAGAAAGGTAACAAAAGCATTGGCATTGATGAGACACTGCCACATCAAATAGAAGCACCGAGCTTTAAAGACACAGGCATGAAACTTCAGCCTCCTTTCAAGAATTCTTTTGGCGTAACCATTGGGGACAGTTATTATTCTTCGGACAGTTCACCGCTGGAAAACTGGAGCGATGAAACAGATCCTGCGGTGATGGCAGGTGAGGATTGGATTCATCCGACAAATGATATTGGCTGGAATACATCTGAAAACAAAGAACTCCTTGAAAGCAAAAAGCCGCCTCAAGGATACCCATTCATGCATCCTACTAAAGATGTCAGCCGCGGGACGGATTAATAAGAAAAGCCCAAGCTTATACGCAATGGGCTTAGAGACGGAAAAAAGCAGTCCGGAATAGTCTTCCGGGCTGCTTTTTCAGCCAATAATAACGCGCTCTTTAGGATAATGAAAATTAGGCTGTTTTTCTTTGCCGCCTATAATAAATAAGAAGGACGTTAATCCAATTCTTCCAATAAACATTAAGGCCATTATGATACATTTCCCGATCATTGATAATTCAGGTGTGATTCCTAACGATAGACCCGTAGTACCAAAAGCTGAACAAACCTCGAAAATTATTTCTATTAGCTCCATCTGCTTCTCTGTAATGCTTAAAATGACAACAGAGAGAAAACACATTCCAATAGCAAGCAATGTGATAGCAAGGGACTTCAGAATATCATCTTCATGAATTTCTCTTTTAAATATTTTTATATCCCGATTTCCTTTGGCAAAGTGATATATAAAAAGGATATTCACCGCAAAGGTAGTCGTCCTGATGCCCCCTCCGACAGAACTCGGGGACGCCCCGATGAACATCAATATACTCATTATGATGAGGGTAGGCATTGTAAACTCATTTACATCCATGGTTGATAGTCCGCCGCTCCTGGTCGTGGCGGATTGGAAGAATGCATAAAAGAAGCTTTCATGCCAGTTCATGCCTTTAAAATATTGATTGAATTCCATGATGAGCAATATAACCGTACCAAACACAAGAAGGGCGGCATACGTCACAGTCGTCAATTTTGCAAATAAGGAGAAGCGAAAAGATGGTTCCTGATCCCATTTATTCCGAAATAAATATTGCTTTAATTCAATAAGTACAGGAAAACCTATAGCTCCTAACGTAATCAGAATAATATTGATCAGCTGCACGAAATAATCGCCGGCATATGGTTTAAGAGAGGCTCCTGTTATATCCATGCCTCCGTTGGTTGTTGCACTGACAGAGGCGAACAGCGCATGCAGAAATGCATCATCCCATGCAGGGTAATATTTTAGAAAATGAAAACCCAATATGAGCGCACCTAGCGTTTCAATTACCAATATTATTTTAATGATTTCTTTCACTAAATTGACAAGGCCTGACAAGGCATATTGATTATGATCGACCATGATGAGGCGGCGTCCTCTTAATCCAATCTTGCGGCCAAGCAGGAGCCAAAAGAATGTGCCCAGCGCCATGATCCCTATTCCTCCAAACTGAAGGATGAACATGATGACAAAATAACCAAAAACACTGTATGTTTCTGATATATCAACCACAGACAGACCGGTCACACTGACTGCACTGACAGCTGTGAAAACCGTATCAATAAATGCAACCTCCACTCCTGTTTTATGTACAGCCGGTATTCTTAATAAAAGTACCGATACAGATACTGCCAATAAATAATATCCGGATATTACTTGGGCAGGTGTTAGTTTATCCAGCCAACTTCTTACGTCTTTCCACATATCATACCTGTCCCCTTCAAAATTTTTCTAACCCTTATCATAATGAATATACCCGGTTTTTAAAAGGGATATTAGAAAATTCGCAGGAAGTTTTTTATTTATATATAATAAAGTCAAAAAATCAAAGGGAGATATGACATGTTGTTGCCTGACCTGGCTGAAAAAATAATAGCTGAAGTTCGTCTGTTTCTTCAGGAAGATATCATAGTTGCCAATACCAGCGGGGTAATCATAGCAAGTACAGATGCAGACAGAATAGGCAGTTTTCATGAAGGAGCACTTCTTAGCATGAAAAATAAAGAAAAGCTGATTATTACCAGGGAGGATCAGTCACGCCTTCAGGGTGTAAAAGCGGGCATTAACCTGCCGATCTTTTTTAACGGAGAAACAGTTGGAGTTATTGGCATAACCGGAAATCCCAATAAAATTTCCCCATTCGCAGAAATCATCCGCAAACTAACAGAGTTATTTATCAGTGAAAGTTACTTTGCAGAGCAGCTCGATTGGCAGGCCCGTGCACTGGAAGGTTTTATGTTCGACTGGCTGCAGACCAAAGATTGGGATCCTGCATTCAAAGAACGGGCTCATCTGCTGAAAATAAATCTGGCTGTAGACAGACAGGTTTCAATCGCAGAATTCAGGCAAAATAGCCAACTGCTTCATCGGGATTTATGGAATAGAATTTTATCGTGGAAAGAAGCAGGTCCGCATGACATTCTGATTCGCTGGGGCAATGATCGAATTGTGCTTTTAGCCGGGGTATCTTCAGCAAAAAAAGAAAATAGGATAAGAGAAAGGGTCACCCGCTTCCATCGTTTTCTTGAAAATCTTCTAGCTGCTGAAGTAAGCATTGGCACCGGTAAACCATTGCCCCCCTTCAGCCTTTCTGATTCATTTATGCAGGCGGAGCGAGCTTTAAAAATCGCAAAAGACCGAGGCACCATCATATTTGATCAGGATTTAACCATTGAAATGATATTTGATGATCTGTCTCCAGAAACTAAAAAGGACTTTATAGAAAGAACGATCGGCACATTCATGAATGAACAGGATCTTATGATAACCCTTCAGGAACTATTCAGGCAAAATCACTCCTTGAAAAATACTGCTGAAGCCTTGCATATACATATTAACACCCTTCATTACAGACTCAAGAAAATATCAGATCTTTCCGGGCTATATACATCTAATTTGAATGATTTAATGAAACTTTTCATAGCGGTAAAACTTTTGGATGAAGGTACAAAAAATAATTAAAATACACATCAATATTTGTATTGTTAACCATAGCAGGGAGTTCCCTGCTTTTTTTATACTTAAAGAAATAGATAAGGCCAGCTTCATAAAGGAGAGGATCCATTTGGTTGATATTCAAATAAAAGAAAAATTAATTGCCGTTGTCGGAGCTGATAATTATGATGACTCCAAAGCAGGGCGTCTTGCTTATTCATATGACGCAACACCAAATTTCCAATCGATGCCCGATGCAGTGATCAGTCCGCGAAATGCTCAGGAAGTTTCGAGTATCCTCAAGATTTGCAGCAGCTCAGGAATTCCAATCGTACCAAGGGGATCAGGAACCAATTTATGTGCAGGAACCTGCCCTACAGAAGGCGGGATTGTTCTCCTGTTTAAGCATATGAATAAAATCATTGAAATTGATGAAGAAAATCTTACGGTTACAGTACAGCCCGGTGTCATCACGCTTGACTTGATTAACCAGGTTGAAGCAAGAGCGCTTTTTTATCCACCTGATCCAAGTTCGATGAAAATAAGCACAATCGGAGGAAACATCAATGAAAATTCAGGCGGACTGCGCGGACTGAAATATGGAGTTACAAGGGACTATGTGATGGGGCTGGAAGCTGTACTTGCGGGCGGAGACATCATTAGAACGGGCGGCAAGCTTGCGAAAGACGTGGCAGGATATGATTTTACCAGACTGCTGGTTGGATCTGAAGGAACATTGGGAATTATTACGGAAGCAACATTAAAACTAATCCCGCTTCCAGAGTCAAAAAAGACAATGCTCGCTCTGTATCAGGATCTTGAACAAGCTGCAAAATCAGTCTCAAAAATCATCGCAGACAAAATCATTCCCGCCACCCTTGAATTTTTAGATCAGCCTACATTAAAGGCAGTTGAGGATTTTGCACAAATTGGATTGCCAACAGATGTCCAAGCTATACTCCTTATTGAACAGGATGGTCCGATTGAGGTTGTAGAAAAGGATATGCAGAAAATGGCAGAAATCTGCAAAAAACATGGGGCTGTATCTGTACAGCTCGCAAATTCTGAAATGGAAGCAGAAGCCTTGCGGACTGCAAGGCGTGCCGCTTTATCGGCTCTTGCACGCCTTAAGCCGACAACCATTCTTGAAGATGCCACAGTACCAAGATCTGAAATTGCTAACATGGTAAAGGCAATTAATGAAATTTCCAAGAAATACGAACTTGCCATCTGTACGTTTGGCCATGCCGGTGATGGAAACCTGCACCCTACTTGCCCCGCAGATGCCCGGGATAGTGATGAAATGGAACGGGTTGAAAAAGCTTTTGAAGAGATATTTATCAAGGCGATTGAACTTGGCGGGACAATAACAGGCGAACATGGAGTAGGGGTCATGAAAGCTCCATATCTTGAACTAAAACTGGGCAAGGCAGGGATTGATGCAATGAAAGCAGTTAAGTCTGCATTAGACCCCAATAACATTCTTAATCCTGGCAAAGTTTTTGCCAAGGATAACAGAAAACGAGTGGTGGTTGCCCAATGACAACATTAAAAGAACAAACAATCATTCAGGAAGAATTTAAGAACCGAATGGATGAAGATGAGATGCTGAATTGCATGCGCTGCGGCTTCTGCCTCCCTTCCTGCCCCACTTATGTCGAGTCAGGCTTTAAAGAAACTCACTCCCCAAGGGGAAGAATCGCTTTAATGAAAGCTGTTGCTGACGGATTAATTGAACCGGATGAAGATGTAGAGAGATCTCTTAATCTTTGCCTGGGCTGCCGTGCATGCGAGCCTGTTTGTCCTTCAGGAGTAAAATATGGCCACTTGCTGGAAGAAGCGAGGGATATTATTAATCAGAATAAGAAACACTCGCTTCCGGTCAAAGCTGTTCGCAGTTTGGTCTTTAATGGGCTTTTCCCCCACCAGGACAGAATGAGGGCAGCTGCCGGCCTATTAGGCTTTTATCAGCGTTCAGGTCTGCAATCGGCCGCCAGAAAAACAGGAATGCTGAATTGGCTTCCAAAAAACCTCACGGCCATGGAAAAGGTACTTCCTCAAGTGCCAAAACTAAAAGAAATGAAAAATAGGCCATCCTATCTCTCAGCAGATAAACCTGTAAAAAAAGCCGCGTTTTTTACTGGATGTTTAATGGATACGATGTTCCTGGAAACCAATAATGCGACAATAAAACTTCTGCAGCTTGCAGGATGTGAAATCCATATTCCTCAAAATCAAGCCTGCTGCGGCGCTCTTCATGGCCATAGCGGCGAAAAACAGGGAGCCAAAAACTTGGCAAAGCGGAACATAGAGGCTTTTGAGAAACTGGACGCAGACTATATCATAACAAATGCAGGCGGATGCGGAGCATTCCTTATTGACTATGACCATCTTCTTAAAGATGACCGGGAATGGCATGAAAGAGCTGTAAAGTTTTCACAAAAACTCAAAGATATCAGCGAAATTCTATACGATCTTGACTTTCACCAAAAAGTTAATCTTGTGCTTCCAGGGAAGATCATAACCTACCAGGATTCCTGTCATTTGCGAAATGTCATGAAAACCTCAACAGCCCCGCGCACCCTTCTGAATTCAATTAAGGGCATCGAATTCAGGGAAATGAAGGATGCAGACAGATGCTGCGGTTCTGCCGGTATTTATAATATTGTTGAGTCTGAAATGTCTATGCAAATACTTGATCAAAAAATGATCCAGGCCAAGTCGGCAGATGCGGCAGTAATTGTAACCTCTAATCCGGGATGTCTTTTGCAAATGAAGCTGGGGATAGAACGGGAAGGTTTATCCGGAAACGTAAAGGCTGTTCATATCGCAGATATTCTTCTGGAAGCTGCTGTTGATAAAGAAAAGTAAAGAAACTGCTTATGCCGAAATATTTCCACTTATGAAACTCCCTTTTTAATTCATACTACAAATACAGAGGGAAAATAAACTCTGTAAGACCAATAAAAAGGAGTTGAATACAATGGCAAGAAGCAGCAATAAGCTTTTAGTTCCTGGGATTGAACAATACATGGACCAGGTTAAATATGAAATTGCCCAGGAATTTGGTGTTCAATTAGGCTCTGATACTGTATCCCGGGCTAACGGATCTGTAGGCGGAGAAATTACTAAGCGATTAGTTCAGCAAGCCCAGGCACAAATGTCCGGTCAAAATAATAAATAACAACTTCATATAATGGAAAAAGTCCGGAGCTGTCTCCGGACTTTATTCTTATCGATTTCCTCTTTCATGGTGTTTTCCCTGTTTATTTCCGCTTGAATTATTGCGATTGTCCCTATCTTTATGGTTTCTCTCAGGACCATTCCCGCCTTTGTTTTTCCCATTTTCTTTTTCTTTGGGATTTCTCTCGGGGTTATTTCTTTTTTCATTAGCTTTATTATTTTTTTTTTCGCTTGGATGATTTTGATGTTTTTGGGCTTTTACGTTATTTCCTTGATCTTTCTTTTCTTTATTATCGTGCCCTCTTCCAGGATTATTTCCTTTGTAATTACCGCTGTTATTTTGCTGGTTCTCAGATTTCTTTATTTGCCCTGGAACAGCAGGTTGTTCTTTATTATCTTCTGCTTTCTCCTGCTTTTTTAATTGGCTTTGCGTATTTTCTTCCGGCTTTTGCGGAGGATGAATTTCTTTATCTGTCTGTTTAACCGGATTCGCAGGTTCAGGTTTTTCTTTCTTGTCAGCGTCAGCTTTTAATTTATTTTCTTTATATAATCCAGGTGAGAGCCCTTTTTCTATAGCAGCTTCTCTTTCCTCTTCACTTGCTTCCAGTAAAGTTACTTCAAGCTGCTCT
Source organism: Cytobacillus sp. (assembly GCF_964223445.1). Lineage (NCBI taxonomy): Bacteria > Bacillati > Bacillota > Bacilli > Caryophanales > Bacillaceae > Cytobacillus > Cytobacillus sp. Next base: position 13,763 of record NZ_CAXQGS010000040.1, on the reverse strand, counting down.
TTTTGTGCAGCCTGTTTAATATCTGCCAGTTCCTCCTGAATGCGCTTATCCGCTTCTTTACTCTGTTCTGTATAAACGGCAGCAATGACTACCTCTTTGTTTTCCTTAAAATAGCCCTGTTTCTTTATCTGAAGAAGAATTTTGTCAGCTACCTCATGAATACTGTTTTTTTTCCAGTCCTTGATGTTTTGGATAATGAATTCTCCTTCTTCATTATAAGGCACGAGTTCTACTACCTGATATTTTTGATTGACCCCTAATTCAATACTCGGATTAACGTCTATTGACATATATGCATACACTTCATCGTTTTGCAGGAACGGCAAAAAAGAAACGATTGCGAGCATTAGTGCAAAAGCTGCTGCCATTAATCCTTTTCCTTTAAATAGATTAAAAATAGTTAAAGGCGATGACTTTTTTCCGTTTTTCAGTTCTATTGGGAAGAATTCAATTTCCTGGCCAAGTGCATATGCCCCATCTTGATTTCGAGCACGCAGAAATTCTCCTTCCGGGGTTAATAGTGTTAAAAAACGTTCGTTTATTTCCATGATAATTCCTGTTTTCACGTTTCCAACACCCCTTTGATATAATCCTTCAGAAAGACATAATCACCCGTTAATATTAGTGAAATGGCAATTATATATTTCCTGTTTCTCTCTATTGTTTTTCTGCTTAAGGATACATAGCTCTCCAGCTGCTTTATCGGCAGCTTTTTTTTATCATAAAGAATATTTTTGAGTTCATCATTTTCAACCAGAATTTTGGCTACAGTCATCGCATTTTTTCGTGCATCAGCATGTTTTGGAGACTGCTCGATCAAATCGCTGAAAGTAAGGTCGAACTCCTGAAGAATCTGTGTAAACTGGAGGATTTCTTCTTTTCTCAGTTCCTCATCCGTTTTTTTCCTGAAGTCTTCAATGGACAATTCGTCTTCAATCGCCGAACCTGTATCATCATCATCCAGATTAGAGCCTCCATTAAAACTAAGATTCTGAAATTTGGATTGCTTGCGGATATAATCAATAACCCGCCTTTTAATCAGCACTTCCGAAAAACTGATCAATGAACTCCCTTTATCAGGACTGTACTTTTGAATGGCTTCATTAAATGCGATGAGACCAATGCTGAATTCATCATCTGATTCATGTATGTATCTCTTGCAGACTGATGATACTGTTTTAGCAATAAACGGCTTATATGACTCAATTAGCTCATTATTTAATGCTGTATCTCCATGCTGTATTAACTCTACCGTTTCTTCGAGCGTTCTTTTACGCTTCTTCGCCATAAACAATAAACTTAGCAATAGCCCCACCTCTTTTCAAAACACATTATATCATACGGTGTCCAGATTATTTTTTTTAGGGTGGTTTTATTTGCTAAGGAAATGTAAGCCTCGAAGTGCTTTACTTTCCAGCTAAAATCAGTTGTCTTTATTCTCTTTGCCTTGACCTTTTGCTGCTTCAGCTTTCTCTTTTCCTTTGCCGGCATGTCTCTTTGCTTCTGCCTGCTTTTCTTGAATCTTCTTTACCTGCTGTTCTTTTGCTGCTTTCCCAGCTGCCTCACGTGCTTCTTTTTCAGCTTGTTTAGCTGCTTCGCGTGCTCCCTTTTCTGCTTTTCTAGCTTCTTCACGTGCCGCCTTTGCTTCCGCTCTCTTTTGGGCTTCTATAACTTTTGCCTCTTCATGAGCTTTTTTATTCTCAGCTTTAGCTGCATCTTTTGCTTCTTTAGACACCTTCACGGAAACTTCAGGTAACACATTTGTCTCTTCAGGAGCTGATTTATCAATCTTTTTCTCCGGATTTTCTGCTGTTTCAGTTCCAGAAGAAGCATCTTCAGATTTAATCGGTGCAGGCGCAATTTCTGTAGCTTGCCCAGATTCCTTTTCATCTATCACTTGTTCAGACCATTTTTCAGAGAACTTAGCAATGTTTTTTTGCATCGCTAAAATGGCAGGATGATTTTCATCGAATCTTTCTGAAAACTTAGCAAGATTTGCCTGAAGGGCAATGATATTCTGTGCAAGGGCTTCTTTTACTTCATCTTCAGGTTCCTTTTCCAACGTGCCATTATCAGAAATATCCACATTGTCTGCAGGGTCTTCAGCAGGATCAGCATCTTCAGCTAATTCGCTTTCGCTAATTAGATTACCGTTGTCCTCCTCACCTGGTTTTGATTTTTCTTGGTCTTCATTCGCTTCATCAACGATGGTATCAGCGTTTTCCATCTGTTCCAGTGCTTTTTCTATTGCTTCTAAAGCTTCTTCTTCTTTTCCTTCAGCCAAAAGTGCTTCTGCTTCAGCCATGCGCTCTGCTGCATATCCTGCAAGCAATTTTGCATCTTTAATGTCATCAAAAGTTAAAGCAAGCTTCACTTTTTCCAATGCAAGCTTTGCAAAGTAGAAGAAGCTTCCAGGCAATAGAGATGGGGCTTCTGATTCATTTTCATCAAGCTTTTCTTTAGCATTTTCAGTGGATTCAGCTGACAGATCATTTTTTATTTCAACTGTTTCAAAATCTGCATCTTCCTTGTTTTCATTCGCAAAAGCTGTTGCGGCTGAAAATGTGAATGTTCCTGCAATCACTAGCGCTAGTGCGCTTTTTGCGATTTTATTCATTTCTTTGCTGGATAAAAATTTCAATGATTTCACCTCAGAATTTAATTAAAGCGGCCGCTTGTTCATTACAACTGTACGGAATCATGAAAGAGATTTTTGGGGGTTAATAAAAAATTTTATTTTTATAAAAGAAAAAAAGCTTTAACAATCACTAAATTGATTAGTGTGCCAAAGCTTTTTTCATTAATAAAATCTTGTGCCATCTTAACTTTGCACCGGGTGCTTTCTCCATTTCAAAATAATCCATCTGATCAATAGACCGGTTAATACACCCGGAATAACAAAAAGCATGGGAAGAAAGACCGGCCCAAAAAAGACTCCAAATAATTTCAGCTTAGTTGAGTACATAAGTCCTACTGTCACAAAATAGGCACTAAACACAAAGGGAAGGAAAGATAATTCTTCATTTTCGGGCATAGCAGTACGATATGCATCCCACATCGCAAACATGTAAAGACAGGGGTAAAACATGAGCCACTGATAATTAAGGACATGAACCGCTTTATCAATTTCTCCCATAAAACTGAGCATGATGGCTGAATTAAAATGGCTGTATACATTAATGATAAATTCAAGCGCGACAAATAATGTTCCCTTCCACAGCTGCCCCATTAATAATTGGCTAAAACCAGGCAATGCAATACTCCAAAAAACTGCTTCTAGTTTACTGAGTTTTTTCATTTCATTACCACCAGCTACAAGTCGATACTTTTATTGTGCTCTGATTATTGGCCAATTATCAAAAGAATTTTCCAGATATTTTCCTGAAACCCCATTAAAATAATGAATTCAATTTTGACACAAGCATGCCAAAAGGCCCCTTCTAATAGAAGGAGCCCGCATACGTTTAGGTATTTTCATCCCTGTTGTGTTCTTTTTTTTCATTATTATCTTCTTTTACAATTTTTAATAACTCTTCAAGCATGCCAGCCATATCATCTCTGCTGTAGGATCTTTCTTCAGGGGATTGTAGCTGATTTTTGTCGTCTGCACCTTTATTGTGATTCCAGTCTTCCCCCACTCTCTCTTCAAGCAGGTAAGCTGGCACTAAATGGCCATCCGGTGTTGCATACATTTTATTTAACCGCCTTGTATCCTTGTCAAAGAAACTATATACAACAGGTATCACAAATAGAGTCAGGAACGTACTGCTGATCAGCCCGCCTATCAGTGCAATCCCCATAGGCTGGTTAATTTCAGTTCCTTCTCCTATTCCGAGGGCAAGAGGAACTAGCCCTAGTATAGTTGTTAGAGCTGTCATAAGTATTGGCCTTGCACGGTCCTTAACTGAAATGATTATCGCATCGTAGGTCCTAAGGCTATTCTCTTTCTTTTGATTTATATAATCGACTATGACTATTGCATTATTAACGACAATTCCTGCCAGCACAATAATCCCGATAATTGCAGTTAAGCTGATAGGTGTTTGGGTTGCAGTAAGAGCAATTGCCACCCCTATCACCATGAGAGGCACAGTAAACATGATAACTAACGGATACTTCAGCGACTCAAATTGTGCTGCCATGACAAGGTAAATAAAGATGATTGCCAGTACAAAGGCCAGAATCAGGTCATCAATGGATGATTCCAGCAGCTCCCTGTCACCGCTAAAAACAATCTCCGTTTCATCCGGCAAATCCAGATCAGCAATTTCTTTATCCACTTCTTTTGACATGGCACCCATGTTTGTTGAAGACTTGTACTTTAATGTAAATTGGACAGCATCCTGCTGATTGATTCGCTGAATATTGACCGGTCCTTCTCCGCGTTCTATTTTCGTTACGTCACTGAGAGAAGTATAATTTCCATCAGGCTTTTTTATAAGCAATTTTTTTAAATTATCTATATCCTGTGTGACTTTTCTGTCGTACTCAACAAAGACACCATATATATTTGATTCTTCATCTATCATTTGTGTTGCCCGATTGCCCCTTGTTACATCATTTACTGCCATGGCCACCTGGGCAGGAGCCAGGCCGTGCTCAAGCGCCTTTTCACGGTCCACAGTAATTTGAATTTCTTCAACGGTATCCATAAGGTCAGTCGATAATTCTGTTACATCATCCAAGTCCTTCAATGAATTATAGATTTTATCTACATTATCCGTTAAGCGGTTTGGATCTGTATCTCTTACACTGAAAGTCAGTGTATTCGGAGCTGTACCGGATGAAGATTGCATGTTAAATGAGAGTTCGGCAGTTTCATTAACCTTTGTTGCAGCATTTTCCAGATCCTTTTTGACATCATCGGCAAATTCAAATGTTGATCTTTCCCGCTGATCAAGCCCTTTCATTTTGATATACAATTCAGCGATATTGGCATTCTTCGAGCCCCGGAAGGATCCTTCCTGTGTAGTTCCAATGAGGCTTACATATGTATCTACCTCTTCTTCATCCTTTAATTCTTCCTCTAGAGCAGATATAACCTTTTCTGTTTCTGAAAGTGCAGTGCCGTTTTCAAGCTCCATACGCACCGTAAAGAAGCCTTCATCTGCATTCGGAAGAAATTGTGTGCCTACTGTGGTCATTCCAAAGCTGCCCGCTGCCAATAACAGCATGGTAATCGCTATTACCACAGCACGATTCCGCAAAGACCATTTAATTGATTTTTCAAGTGAACGCATTAAGCCTGATTCCTGCCGTTTTGTCTCAATGTTTGTTTTTGGGGACTTCAGCAGTCTGCTCGCCAGCATTGGCACAACTGTCAGTGCAACAATTAGAGATGCAAATAGGCTAAAGGAAATGGTCAGGGCAAACTCCTTAAACAATTCACCGATGATTCCAGTTATAAATACTACAGGGAGGAATACAGCGACAGTCGTCAGTGTTGAAGCAGTAATCGCACCTCCTACTTCTTTAGCTCCATCGCTGGCAGCCGTTTTAGAATCTTTCCCCATTGATAAATGGCGGTAAATATTTTCAATAACTACGATGGAATTATCCACCAGCATTCCAATTCCAAGCGCCAATCCGCCGAGTGTCATAATATTTAAGGTGAAATCTGAAAAATACATTAAAACAAAGGTAAAAATAACAGAATAGGGAATAGAGATGCCAATAATAAGCGGGCTTTTAACATTTTTCAAAAAGAAAAATAGCACAATCATGGCAAAAGCACCGCCAAGAATCAGTGAATTGGAAATATTCCCTATTGCAAGGTTTATGTAATCTCCCTGGTCAAAAAGAATTTCTGATTCAATATTTTCAAATTGTTCTTTCTCAAGAAGATCATCCAATTGTTGTATGAACTGATTTGAAACTTCTGCCGTATTAGCATCTGATTGCTGCAGGACACTCAGTAAGACGGATGGAGACTGGTTTGTGCGCGTGATGGTTCGATCATCCTGGCTGGCCAGCTGAACCTTTGAGATATCTTCAAGGCTTACTTTATCGCCAGTTGCAGGGTCAACTGTTACGGTAAGTTTTTTAAGCGTATTTAGGGAATCAATGGAACTAATGATCCTGGTTGTCAGCTCTTTTCCCTCAGTCAAAACCGGATCACCTGGCATTGAAATATTATTGGATTCAATTACATCCACAACATCAGCCTGGCTTAGTTTGAAATCTCTTAGTTTTTCCTGATCAAGTTCCACCCTTACTTCCTTAATAGCTGTTCCGGAGAGATTTACGCTTGCTACTCCTTCAACTTTGGTCAGCTCCAGATTCAGTTGTTCTGCAAGCCTTCTTAATGCTTCAGGCTCCTCATCTGCACTGAGGGATAATTGTATGATCGGAAACTGGGCAGGATCAAACTTCATAAAGCGGGGTTTATCAGCTTCATCAGGAAGCTGTGTCTGGTCCAGCCTTTGAATAACCTCACTTTGTATTTCATCTATATCTGTAGTCCAGGAAAATTGCATCAGAATGAAGTTTGCGCTCTCTTGAGAGGTGGAGGTTAGGGTTTTAATCCCCGGCAATGTTGCCAGATTTTCCTCGAGGGGCTTTGTTACTTTTTCCACCACTTCATCAGGACTTGCTCCTGGATATGAAGTTACTACTACTCCTACAGGAGGATTCAGATCGGGTATGAGTTTTAATGGAATATTCAAGAGGGAGACAACCCCTAAAATAAGCACTAAGAACATCGTAACCAATGTAAAGATTGGCCTTTTGATTGAAAAATCACTTATTCGCACACATTCTGCTCCTTTCAAAGTCAGTAATTAAATGACGCTGCAATGATTGGTTAAAATACATTTTAACTATATTAAAGCAGCAATCACTATGCAAGAAATCAATGTGCTGTTAAATGGGGATAAAGAACATTATATTTGACTTTAAAGAGGTTCTATCATTCAAAATTCGAAATAATAAGGTTCTTTGCCCACAGAAAAAAAGCAGCATTACACAGCTGCTTATTTCTCAATTTTTTCGATTTTTATACCAGTGAATCCATAGATAAGAGTAATAACCGGACTTAGTATACAGAAGAAAGCAAACGGCAGGTAAGCTGATGTTTCCACTCCCAGTACACCTGTTAGAAAAACTCCGCAAACACTCCACGGGACTAACGGATTTACCACGGTGCCGGCATCCTCAAGAATCCTCGAAAGATTCTTCGGGTGCAGTCCGGCTTTTTCAAAAGGTTCCGTGAAAGCATTCCCAGTTAAGAGAATCGACAGATACTGTTCACCAAGCAGGAAGTTAATCCCGATTGCTGTTCCTGCTGCTGCCGCCACCAGAGCGGACACACGATTCAATACTCCTTTGATGCCTTCAAGCAAAGCTGGAAGAATGCCAAGCTTTAAGAATAAACCACCCATAGAAAGTGCAAGCAATACCAAAGAAATAGAAAACATCATGCTTTCCATGCCGCCTCTTGATAATAGTGCGTCAACTTCCTCTGAACCACTTTTTGAGGCATATCCCGAATACAGCAATGACATCATTCTTTCGAATGCGAAGCTGTTTTGAACAAATATGGCTAAGATTAATGCCGATAAAATTCCGGCAGACAGCGTGATGATAGCTGATACTCTTTTAATGGCCATAATAGTCAAAATGACAAATGGAATTAGGGAGTACCAATGTACCAGCCCCTCATCCAGCAGAGTTGTTTTCAGCTGGGCAATCTTTGAAAAATCAGACGCTGCCTCGCCTGGTGACAGCACAGCAAAGATTGCCAAAGAAATGATAAACGAAGGAATCGTTGTCCATGCCATAGTCTTAATATGCTCAAATAAATCCACCTTAACTGTCGATGATGCCAGGTTTGTTGTATCTGACAACGGAGACATTTTATCTCCAAAAAATGCGCCGGATATAACCGCACCTGCAGTAATCGCATCCGATAGACCCAAAGCAGAGCTGACTCCCATAAAGGCCACTCCTAATGTAGCAGCCGTCGTAAGTGAGCTTCCAATGCTCATGCCAATCACAGATGCTACCACAAACACAATGGCATAAAAGAACTTTCCATTAACAGCTTCCAAAGCCAGATAAATAAATGTAGGAATGGTTCCGCTTGCCATCCAGCTGCTTATCAGCATGCCGATTAAAAAGAAAATGAAAATCGCCCCTAATCCAGACTGGGCACCTTCAATCAGCCCTTTTTCCAGCTGTGTAATGGATACTTTTTTTATTAAACCATAAGCAATTAACCCCATTATCGCGAAAACAACCGGAATATGAGGCACTGCCCCTGCGAAAATAATAGAATAGCTAATCCCGCCAAGGATTATTAAAGTTACAATAAGCGCCTCCAGCGGCTTCAAATTCAATGCTGCATGTTCCTGATGCATAATGTATTCCTCCTAAAAAATATCAGAGTTCGGGAGCAAACAAAAAAGCCCTCTCGCCTATAGGGACGAAGGAGCTCCGCGGTACCACCCTAATTGATAAGCCATTTCTGCTTACCCGCTTAAAGAGAATGTCCTGTTGAGATGCAGTTGTATTTCGACCAATTGCTGCCTGGATTTTCATCACCCATCCAGTTTCTATCTGCTGCCGGCAACTGCTCTACTTTCTTCTGCGGACAAAGTCTATATTTTAATCGAGATTGAACTTCCCGCTTTTTAACTTAAACGCTTTTTAGCACTAAAGCATGTGTGTTAATACTATATTATCTATTGATGAATATGTCAATAGGATTGACATAGGAATATACAGGAATTAAGGCAAGAGAAGAGAGGCTCTGTCATTTACGGGGACCAACAGCAAAAACGGCCCCTAAAAGAGGCCGCATGATTATTCTGAGTCCATCGGATTATATAGTTTTACATCCGGATTTTTTTCCTGGAACCATCGGAGTGCAAAGTCATTTTCAAATAGAAAAACGTTTTTGTCGTAACGGTCTTTAACCAGGAGACTTCTTCCACTGGAAAGATTTTCGTTGACCTCATTGCCTTCTACCCAGCGGGCAATTTTTGAGCCTTGTCTTTCCATATAAACTTCTGTATTATATTCATTTTTCATTCGGTGTTCAAAAACTTCAAATTGCAGCTGCCCAACCGCTCCCAGAAGGTATTCTTCCATTTTAACTGTTTTAAACAGCTGAATGGCGCCTTCCTGCACCAGCTGCTGGATGCCCTTATGAAAATGTTTTTGCTTCATGACATTTTTTGCAGTTACTTTTACAAATAGCTCAGGTGTAAATTGGGGAAGACGTTCATATTGGAAATTATTTTTCCCAGTGGTTAACGTATCGCCAATCTGGTAGGTTCCCGGGTCATAAATTCCGATGATATCACCGCTTACTGCAGAATCGACTGTACTTCTGTCATCAGCCATGAATTGTGTGGACTGAGCAAGCTTGATGGACTTGCCGATTCTTGGTATATTCACAGCCATGCCACGTTCAAATTGGCCTGAACAAATTCTCAAAAATGCTATCCGGTCGCGATGAGCAGGATTCATATTTGCCTGGATTTTAAATATGAAGCCAGAAAATTCTTCTGACAGCGGATCAATTTCCCCTGCTGTAGAATTCCGAGGCTGCGGCGGCGGTGCAAATTGAAGATATGACTCGAGAAATGTCTGTACGCCAAAGTTGGTCAGCGCGCTTCCAAAAAATACAGGAGTCAGTTCACCCTTTGCAATTCTCTCTCTTGAAAACTCATTGCCCGCTTCATTTAACAGCATAATTTCTTCAAGAGTCTGATCATATAGCCCAGTATCCTTAATAGAGTGGTTTCCCTCTATTTCGCCCTCCTCATTCAGGGAAATAAAGCGGTCCTCTTCTTCTACTCTGAATTGCTCAATTCGATTATTAAACCGATCATAAATTCCGAGGAATTCTTTTCCCATCCCGATTGGCCAGTTCATTGGATATGATTCAATTCCCATGACCTCTTCTAATTCTGCAAGGAGCTCAAGCGGTGCCTTCCCCTGGCGATCAAGCTTATTCATAAAAGTAAAAATCGGAATTCCTCTCATTCGGCAGACCTTGAATAATTTAAGTGTCTGCTCCTCGATGCCTTTCGCTGAGTCAATGATCATAACAGCACTATCAACGGCTGTCAGCGTACGATACGTGTCTTCACTGAAATCCTGGTGACCAGGAGTATCTAGAATATTAACGCGTGCACCATCATATTCAAACTGCATCACACTGGAGGTAACAGAAATTCCGCGCTGCTTTTCAATTTCCATCCAGTCGCTTGTCGCATACTTGCCTGTTTTCTTCCCTTTAACTGTACCAGCGTCACGAATGGCACCCCCGAATAACAGGAGTTTTTCAGTCAGCGTCGTTTTACCGGCATCCGGGTGGGAAATGATTGCAAAGGTGCGGCGGGATAAAACTTCTTCTTTAAAATTTTTGGACATTTTCGTTCCTCACTTACTTGTATGAAAATTTTGTTAAAAAGCAATCAATGTGTCACTTAATTATTGCAATACCTTCAATTTTATCGCTCCAAAGTAAAGTTTGCAACGCATTTTAAGATTGCATATTTCTTTTTATAAAACTTTTTCAGGCTTATAATAGTGAAACTAAATATAAAAAAGGAGGTTAATAATGGACACAATTACTCATACATTATTCGGATTGGGCCTTTTCGGTGCAGTCGACAAACGGAATATGGATAAAAATTCCAAGAGGGCGTATTTGCTTACTGCTGTCGGGGCAAGCCAAATTCCGGATATTGATGTAATCTCCCGCTTATGGGATACAGAAGGACTTTACCAGATGTGGCACAGAGGCATTACCCATTCAGTTTTCCTCACTCCGGTCTGGGCCCTGCTGTTTCTTCTCCTGTCCTTCCTGCTCTTCAAAGTAAAGGATAAGAAGCTTTTTCTGCTGGGATGGCTTGCAGTTTTCATACATAATACAAGCGATTTATTTAATGCTTGGGGCACGGGTTATTTGGAGCCATTTTCAAATATGAGGATTACGTTTGGCACGATTCCTATTGTTGATTTAGTGTTTTGGACCATCCTGGGAATTGCTTACATTTTTTCAAGAAGAAACAAGCTAAAATCGCCTTATTACTTTAAAATGGCATGGGCCTTTATGTTTCTTCATGTGATGATCCAAAGCACACAGGGATTTATTATTTATAAGCAGTATAATGATCAATATGATCAAGTTGCCCTGTCGGCAGACTTTATTCCATGGACCTTTTCAGTCATTGCCAAAAAAGAGGATGAAGTAACCATCTTTAATGATAACCTTTTTAAGAAAGAGGAAACCCAATATGTGCTTCAATCAAGAGAAACTGCCGATTTAGATAAATTGTTTTCTCAGCGGCCTGAAGCTAGGACCCTATATGAATGGTCCCCATTTGTCGTCCTGGTTGATGATGATGAAAGGCTTGGCCTCTATGACCCCCGGTTTTACAGAAACGGTCAGTCTTTTCTGTTTGAATATATTGAGAAAAATACGGAAAGGTGAGCATCTTGCTCATCTTTTTCTATTTTCCCCATACATGCTGCATGCATAGAATTTTTTCATTAATTTATTTCTTTTGCACATAATACAACTATTGAGCTTTTATAGGCTGTTTCAATAGGGAATAGGAGTACTGCCAGAACCCTTCCTCAAGCATTCTGCAAGGGAAAATTACATAGTTAAGAGGTGTAAATATGAATTTTATTTGGGGAATATTCGGTATCATTGTCGTTTTAGGAATCGCTTTCCTGCTCTCAAGCAATAGAAGGGCAATCAGTTTAAGAACTGTTGCAGGAGGGCTTGCTATTCAGCTGATTTTCGCCTTTCTCGTTTTAAAGTGGGAAGGCGGCAGAAAAGGATTAGAATGGCTTACAATGAAGGTAAACGATATCATCAATTACGCTAATCAGGGAATAAACTTTTTATTTGGCGGCCTTTTTACAGATGAATCTGGAATCACCTTCGTTTTCGCACTTCAGGTTCTGCCTGTGGTAATCTTTTTTTCATCATTGATTTCTGTTCTCTATTATTTAAGGATTATGCAGTTTTTCATAAAGATCCTGGGCGGAGGGCTGTCAAAGCTTCTCGGAACCAGAAAAGCTGAGTCCATGTCGGCAGCAGCAAATATTTTCGTGGGCCAAACAGAGGCTCCGCTTGTTGTCCGGCCTTATATTGCCAATATGACAAAATCTGAGTTATTTGCTGTTATGACCGGCGGCCTTGCATCTGTGGCAGGATCTGTTTTAATCGGATATTCCCTTTTGGGAGTGCCTCTCGAATATCTCCTGGCCGCAAGCTTTATGGCAGCACCTGCAGGTTTGATACTGGCCAAAGTCATGCTTCCTGAAACGGAGGATAAAGAAGAGCCTAAAGAATTTGATATGGAAGTGGATAGCGATTCTGCCAATGTCATTGATGCGGCCGCAAAAGGAGCAAGTGTCGGGCTGGAACTGGCTTTGAATATCGGGGCCATGCTTCTTGCCTTTATTGCTCTGGTTGCATTGATTAACGGTCTTCTCGGATGGGTTGGAGGATTATTTGGCCTCGAAGGATTAACGCTCGAAACCATTCTGGGTTATGTTTTCTCACCGCTTGCATTTGCAATTGGCGTTCCATGGTCAGAAGCTGTGCAGGCCGGAAATTATATTGGCCAGAAATTAATTTTGAATGAATTTGTTGCTTATTCAGCTTTTGCACCCGATATTCCAAATTTATCTGATAAAACGGTTGCAATCGTCAGCTTCGCCCTTTGCGGATTTGCCAATATTTCTTCATTGGGTATTCTGCTTGGAGGACTTGGGGGATTGGCACCAAACCGCAGACAGGACATTGCACGGCTTGGACTGAAGGCAGTTGCAGCGGGTGCCCTAGCATCTATGTTAAGTGCTGCCATAGCTGGAATGCTGTTTTAAAAAAATCACGTGAAAATCCTCCCGTTAACAGCGGGAGGATTTTATTTTTATTTCTTTAAATAGTAGATAACGGATTCATATGGCCTTAAGTTAATGGTCTGTGCTGCAGAAGGTGAATGATTGTAATTGGACAGTAAGGTCTCCTCTTTATATTCATCTGCTTGAATATGTTCAGGAATGATAAATGAAGTTTCTTTCCCATAGAAATTATTCACAACCAGAAGCTTTTCATTATCACCATTTCGAACATAAGCAAACACATCAGGATGATCCTCAGAAATCAGTTCATAGTCTCCATAAGTGATAATATCATACTGCTTGCGAAGCTGGATCAGCTTTTTATAATGATAAAAAATAGAATTCCCGTCATTCAATGCTCTTTCGGCATTTATTTCACTGTAATTTGATGCAATATTAATCCAAGGCGTCCCATCTGTGAAACCTGCATTTGCAGAACCATCCCATTGAACTGGCGTCCGGGAATTGTCGCGTGATTTGCTTTTAAGAATATTAATTATTTCTTCTTCAGTCATTCCTTTTTCCTTAAGGATATTATAAACGTTCAATGATTCTACATCTCTGTAGTCTTCAATGCTATCAAAGCCCGGGTTTGTCATGCCAAACTCTTCACCCTGATAAATATAAGGGGTACCTTGCATCATATGAATAACTGTCGCCAGCATCTTAGCAGATTCGCGATGATATTTTCGGTCATCACCATATCTTGACACAACACGGGGCTGATCGTGATTACACCAGAATAAAGCATTCCAGCCCCTTCCTTTGTGCATTTCAGTCTGCCACTTGGATAAAATCTGCTTTAACGCTCCAAAATCAAATTCAGCGAGTGCCCATTTCTCCCCATTAGGGTAATCCACTTTCAAATGATGAAAGTTGAAAGTCATGCT